>JAUYMC010000176.1 GCA_030699545.1 Gemmatimonadales bacterium
GCCGCTGCCGTTGGGCCCGAGCACCGCGTGGAACTCGCCCGGGCGGACCTCGAGCGACACACCGTGCACCGCGTCGCGATCCGCGCCTTGGTAGCGATAGTGCACCTCCTGAAGGCGGAGTGTCATGACCCGCGCACGCCCCTCACGCCGTGCTCCAGCGCCGCAGCAGCAGCGCAAAGACGGGCACGCCAATGAGCGCCGTGACGACGCCGACCGGCAGCTCCCGCGGCGCGACGACGACGCGTGCCAGCGTGTCGGCGATTGCGAGCAGCGCGCCGCCGCCGATGAATGCCGCGGGGAGCAGCGCGCGATGCCGGTGCCCCCACACGAGGCGGGCGATGTGGGGCATCACCAGCCCCACGAATCCGATCACGCCGGAGACGGCGACCGCCGCCGCGGTGAGCAGCGAGGCGGCGAGGTACACGCGCCGTTTGACGCGCTCGACGTCGGCGCCGAGGTAGCGCGCCGGCTCCTCGCCGAGCGCCATGAGGTCCAGGGGACGGGCGGCCGCGGCCAGGACGAAGAGCGGGATCGGCATATAGAGGGCGATCAACAGCACGGAGTCCCACGAGGCCGCCGACAGGCCGCCCCACAGCCACAGAAAGGCATTGCGCAGCTCGGCCGCGTCGGCGAGCGAGACGATCGCCGTCGTGATCGCGGCCGCGAAGGCGCCGACCGCGACGCCCCCGAGCAGGAGAATGCGGGGATCGAGCACCCCCCCGGCGACGAGGCCCATGCGGTAGACCAGCCCGAGCGCGAGCAGCGCGCCGGCGAAGGCGGCCACGGGCAGCATCCAGGGGCCCGACAGATCGAGGGCGATCGCCGCGACCGCGCCCAGTCCGGCGCCGCCCGACAGCCCGAGCAGGAAGGGGTCGGCCAACGGATTGCGCACGAGCGCTTGCAGGCCGGTGCCCGCCGCCGCGAGCGAGCCGCCGACGAGAAAGGCGAGAATGCCCCGCGGCGCGCGCAGGCTCCAGACGATGTCGGAGCGGGCCAGCTCGCCCAACGGGACCCCCGCGGGACCGAGGGCGATGCTCCCGACCAGCGCCAGCACCGCGGCCAGCACGAGCAGGCCCCACTTCATCGCGCGCGCTCCGCGAGCAATCGCTCGAGCTCGTGGATCGCCTGGGACGCGCGCGGCCCGGGACGGCCGAACAACCCGCCGGGCAGGATCAGGAACCGCCGCTCGCGCACCGCGCGCACCGCACGCCATTCCCGCCGGCGGGCGAAGCCCGGCAGCGCGACCGAATCGGCGAGCACGGCGATCCAGTCGGGATCGCGGGCGGCGATCGTCTCGAGCGCCACCTGCGCCGACGGACCGGCGATATCGGCGAAGACGTTGCGCGCGCCGGCGAGCGCGGCCAGCTGATCGAGATAGCTGCCGCGGCCGATCACGATGGGCGGATTGTCCCAGACGACAAAGGCGAGCGACGGCGTGGGCGCCGATGGCGGCGGGCGCGCGGTCACGCTGTCCATGCGCGCGGCCAGCGCTTCGGCCGCTGCTTCCCGCCCCGTCAGCCGGCCGAGCCGCCGCGCGGCGGGCGCGATATCCTCCAGGCGGTTCATGTCGAGCAGCACGGTCCGGATACCGAGGCGCTCGAGCTGCTGCGCCGCCGTGACGTTCGGGCCGGAGTGGTAGAGGACGACGAGGTCAGGCCGGCGGGCCGCGACCGCTTCGACGTTGGGCGGCATGCCGTCCCCCACATTGGGCACGTCGCGCGCGGCGGGCGGGTAGTCGCACCACGCCGTCCGGCCGACGAGCTTCTCACCGGCCCCTATGGCAAACAGGATTTCGGTGAACGAGGGGAGCTGCGAAACGATGCGGGCCGACGGGCCGTCGGCCCGACGGGCCGACGGCGAACAGCCGACAAGCAGCAGCAACACCAGGGCGACGCGCAGCACCATCCCTCCCGCGAGGGAACCGACAGGTGGCGCGAACGAAGACGTCTCCTGGCTCCGGGCGAACACCGGTGGGCCTTCCCGGGAGTCTCTCCCAGTGGCCGAACCGTTACCGCAAAATGCCCGTTACAGTGGCGGGGCCGCGCCGGACTCACACCGGCTTCCGTAATCCCCGTTCGCGAAACGTGTGACTAGCTCAGTCTAGGTGGCGGCGGCCGTTTCTTCAAGGCCCACACGAGCGCGCCAACCATCACCACCGCGAGCAGGGCGATCACATAAGGGACGAGCATCTGGGCGCGGAACGGGCCGCGCGGCAGGGCGATCGTCACGGCGTCGCCGGCGGCGAGCGGGCCGGCGCGGTAGGCGGCGAAGCGCCGTCCCTCGAGCTCCTGCACGCCCAGCGCCTCGAGCTGCGGCGCGGTCACGGCGGCGGTCGTATCCTCGACCAGCAGATTCAGCTCGACCGTCGCCTGATCGATCGGCACCGTGAACGTGCGCACGGCGTGCGACACGGTGTACCCGTACGACAGCTGCTTGAGCGGGCCGGGCGGAATCGGCCCGAGCACGTGCACGCTGTCGTGGCGGAACACGATGGCGTCGGGCGAGAGGTCGCCCTGCCCTTCCTGCGGGTTGGCGACGCCCTCCGGGATCCGGCCCGCCCAGGTGGCGATCATCGTGTCGCGCGTGATGCGTGTGGTCGCGCCGGTATTCTCGAGCTCGAGTATCTCCAGCACTTCCCGGTCCCCGCTCGAGCCCGCGCCCGCCACCGTGATCAGGCGGCGTGCCAGCCGGATCGGGGGCTCGCCCACGGTCGTGGCATAGGTGACGATGTCCTCGACATGCACCGCCGGCCGGCCGATGACGTTGAGCGGCAGCGAGAAGTAGGCAAGGCTGTCGTACCACGCGCTCACCACGTACACGCCGATCGTGTCCACCTCGCCGATCGGCAGGCGATAGCGGCCGCGGCTGGTGGTGCGGGTCGAATCGAGCGGCCCGCCGCCGTCGCGCGTGATGTGGTGCAGCACCACCCACGTCCCCGCCACCGGGATGGTGTCGCGCCCGCCGCGCAGCACGCGGCCGCTGACGCTCACGCCGCTCGCGCCCTCTCCCTCCTGGGCTACCAGGGGAGCCGGAGCGAGGAGCGACAGCAGGAGCAGGCTACGGCGTGAACTTGCCGAAATCTTCAGGATCGAGGTTCTGGAGATAGGACTTGAGGGAGTCGGGATCGAGCGGACCGGCCCCGGGCTGAATGCCGCCTTCGCCCGTGTCCACCGACGTCAGCTCGAGCAACGTCTCGCTCGTAAACATGGGCGACTTGAGGCGCAGGGCCAGCGCGATCGAATCGGACGGCCGGGCGTCCACCTGGATGACCGTGTCGCCGCGGTAGATGTGCAGCTCGGCAAAGTACGTGTTGTCCTTCACCTGCGTGATGATGACTTTGCGCAGCTCGGCGCCGAGGCCCACGATCACCTGCTTCAGCAGATCGTGCGTGAGGGGACGGGAGAACTTCACGCCGGCCAGCTCCATCGCGATGGCGCTCGCTTCGGCGGGCCCGATCCAGATCGGCAGCACCCGCTCCCCCTCCTGCTCCTGCAGTATGACGACCGGCGTATTGGTCGTCCGGTCGAGCCCGAGATGGGCGACCCGGACCTGGAGCAGGTCGCCGCCGGTGGACGCCATCAGGTCCCGAGGTCCCAGGACGCGAGATACTTGCGCTGTGCCGGAGTGAGGGTATCGATCGCCACGCCCATCGCCTTCAGCTTGAGCCGGGCGATCTCCTTGTCGAGCGCTTCGGGAATGCGGTGCACGTCGCGCGAGAGCGTCTTCCCTTCCTGGACGACGTACTCGGCGGCCAGCGCCTGGTTGGCGAACGACATGTCCATCACGCTGGCGGGATGCCCCTCGGCGGCGGCGAGGTTGATGAGCCGCCCATCGGCGAGCACGAACAGCTTCTTGCCGTCGAGCTGCCACTCGTCCACGAATTCGCGCACGGCGACCGGCCCCCGCGCGGCCTGCTTGAGGCTGTCGAGGTCGATTTCCACGTTGAAGTGCCCCGAATTCGCGAGAATGGCGCCGTCCTTCATGGCCCGCATGTGCTCCACGCGGATGACTGCCACGTTCCCCGTCAGCGTCACGAACAGATCCCCCTGCGGCGCGGCCTCCGCCATCGGCACGACGCGGTAGCCGTCCATCTGCGCTTCGAGCGCCTTCATCGGGTCGATCTCGGTCACGAGCACGTTGGCGCCCGCGCCGCGCGCCCGCAGGGCGAATCCGCGGCCGCACCAGCCATACCCCGCCACCACCACCGTGCTCCCGGCCACCAGCAAGTTGGTGGCGCGGATGATCCCATCGAGCGTCGACTGGCCCGTGCCGTAGCGGTTGTCGAACAGGTGCTTGGTCAGCGAGTCGTTGACCGCGATGACCGGAAACTGGAGCACGCCGTCCTGCGCCATCGCCTTGAGACGGATGACTCCCGTCGTCGTTTCCTCCGTGGAGCCCGCGACGCCGGTCACCAGCGCCTTGCGGTCGGCCGCCGAGAGCGTCTCCACCCACGTGCGAATCGGCGGGGCGAGGTCGTCGAGCCGGTTGAGCGCGATCATGTGCAGCGCGCCGACGAGGTCGGCGCCGTCATCCATCGTGATGTCGGGCCGGTGCGCGAGGGCGGCGCGAATATGCTCGTAGTAGGTCGCGTGATCCTCGCCCTTGATGGCGAAGACCTTGATGCCGTGGTCGCGCACGAGGTGCGCCGCGACGTCGTCCTGCGTGGACAGGGGGTTGGACGCGCACAGGGCGACGTCGGCGCCGCCGGCCTGGAGCGCGACCGCGAGATTGGCCGTCTCCGTCGTGACGTGGAGGCAGGCGGCGAGGCGTTTCCCCGCCAACGGACGTTCCTTTGCGAATCGCTCACGCAGCTGCCGTAACACGGGCATCGAGCGCTCGGCCCATGCGGTTCGGCGACGGCCTTCGTCGGCCAGGCCGATGTTCTTGATGTCGGAGGTGTCGTAGGTGGCGGCGGTCATCATACCTTCGCTTTGCGGGACGAGCGGGACGCGCGCTCAGCGGCGACCTGCAGCTCTTCGGTGCGGTCGGCATGCTCCCACGTGAACAGCTCGACGTCGCGCTCGGCGACGCGGCGCCGCTCGGGCGCCCGGCCGAAGTGGCCGTAGGCCGCGGTGGGGCGATAGATGGGGTTGCGCAGGTTCAGGGCCTGGATGATGCCCGCAGGGGTGAGATCGAACACCTCTCGCACGGCATCCTCGAGCGCCGCCTGGGGCACGGTGCCGGTGCCGAACGTCTCGATCATGACCGAGACCGGCTGGGCCACGCCGATGGCATAGGCCACCTGGGCTTCGCAGCGCTGGGCGAGCCCGGCCGCCACGATGTTCTTGGCGACCCAGCGCATGGCGTACGTCGCCGAGCGGTCGACCTTGGAAGGGTCCTTGCCGCTGAAGGCGCCGCCGCCGTGGCGGGCCATGCCGCCGTAGGTATCGACGATGATCTTGCGGCCGGTGAGGCCGGCGTCGCCCTGGGGGCCGCCGACCACGAACCGCCCGGTGGGATTGATGAGGATGTCTGCGTCGGCCGCCTCGAAGCCCTGCTCGTGCAGCACCGGGCGGACGACGTGGGCGATCACGCCCCCGCGCAGCTCCGCGTTGTCGACTTGCTCGGAATGCTGGGTGGAAACGACGACCTTGCTGATGCCGATGGGTCTGGCGCCTTCGTAGGTGACGCTGACCTGGGTCTTGCCGTCGGGCCGCAGCCACGGCAGCTCGCCCGCCTTGCGGACGGCGGCGAGGCGCTCGGCGAGGCGGTGCGCCAGCACGATCGGCAGCGGCATGAGCGACGGCGTTTCGTCGGACGCGTAGCCGAACATCATCCCCTGGTCGCCGGCGCCGCCGCGGTCCACGCCCATCGCGATGTCCGCCGACTGGCGGTCGATCGTCGTGAGAATCGCGCACGTCTGGGCGTCGAAGCCGTAGTTGGCGTCGGTGTACCCGATGGACGTGATGGTGCCGCGCACGATATCGGGGATGTGCACGTACGTGGAGGTCGTGATCTCGCCGGCGACGACGGCCATCCCGGTCGTGACGAGCGTCTCGCACGCCACCCGCGCGGCGGGATCGTTCGCGAGGATCGCGTCGAGGATCGCGTCGGAAATCTGGTCGGCGATCTTGTCGGGATGGCCTTCCGTAACCGACTCGGAAGTAAAGACGTGGCGATGTTCCGGCATGGGGTCCGCTGGTTAAAGTCTCAAGCTACCGGAGCGCCGTCCGGCAGGCAACCGCGCGTCGGGATCGAGCAGTGAGAGGTCCACGGCTTCGGCGAGCGCGAAGCGCAGGATGTCGAGGGCGAGCGCCGCCGAGCGCGCCGCGAGCGCGGCGTCGGCGGCGGCGCGCGCCTGCGCGGTGCTCACCTGGCGGATCAGCCACTTGATGAACGGCAGCGCCGGCGGCGCGACCGACAGCGTTTCGTAGCCGAGCCCGACCAGGAGAAACGCCGAGAGCGGCTCGGACGCCATCTCGCCGCACACGCTCGCGGGTTTGCCCGCGGCGCGCGCCGCCTCCGCCACGAGCTTGAGCAGCCGCAGCACGCTCGGATCGTGCGGGGTGAACCGGTCGGCGAGCCGGGCGTTGGCCCGGTCGACGACCAGCGTGTATTGCGTCAGGTCGTTCGTGCCGACGCTGAGGAAGTCGCTGATCTCGGCGAGCCGGTCGGCGAGCACGGCGGCCGCCGGGGTCTCGACCATCACGCCCAGGGGCACCGTGGCCGCGGCTTCGATCCCCGACTGGCGCAGCCGGTCCGCTTCCTCGTTCATGTACTCGCGCGTCCGCTCGACCTCATCCAGCCGGGTCACGAGCGGAATCATGAGATGGATATTGGCGTGCGCCGCCGCCCGGAGCACGGCGCGGATCTGCGTCCGGAACAGCTCCGGCTCGTCGAGGCAGACGCGGATCGCGCGCCACCCGAGGAACGGGTTCGGCTCGGGGGCGGTGCGGAACGGCGCGGGGAACTTGTCGCCGCCCAGATCATAGGTGCGCACCACCACCGGATACCCGGGGAAGGCGTCGCCCACGCGCCGGAAGTAGACGGCCTGCTCGTCTTCCGACGGCAGCACGCTGTGGCCGGTGATCAGAAACTCGGTCCGCAGCAGGCCCACGCCTTCCGCGCCGTGCGCCTGCGCCGCTGCGATCTCATCCGGCAGATCCACGTTGCCGCGCAGCGCCACGTGTACGCCGTCGAGCGTGACGGAGGGCTGCGCGACCGCTTCCTCGAGATGGGCCGCCAGCTCGTGGCGCCGCGCTTCGCGCCGCTCGGCTTCGGCAACCTCCTCCGGCGTGGGATCGCGCAGCACCGTCCCCCGGGTGCCGTCGAGGATCACCATCGCGCCCTGCGGCAGCCGGGCGACCGCGTCGCGCAACCCGAAGATGGCCGGGATGCCGATCGAGTGCGCCAGAATCGCGGCGTGCGACGTCCGCGTGCCTTCTTCGCTGATCAAGCCGACGACATGCTCGCGGTCGAGCTGCACCGTAAGCCCCGGCGACAGCTCGCGCGCGACGAGAATCGACGGCTGCGAGATCGAATCCCAGACCTCGGCGTCGCCGCGATGCATCAGGTGCTGGATGACGCGGATCGCCACACCGGTGAGATCGGCGAGCCGCTCCTTCAGCAGGGGGCTGCCCACGCTCGTCCACAGGTCGCGCACTTCGAGCGTCTTGAACTCGAACGCCTTCTCGGCGGTGAGGCGGTTCTCCCGGATCAGCTCGGCCACGCCGCCGACGAAATCCTTGTCCTCGAGCATCAGGATCTGCGCGTCGAAGATCCGCGCTTCGTCGACGCCCGCCCGGTCCTCGGCGCGCACCTGCAGTTCCGTCAGGTGCCGTTTGACGTCCTTCAGCGCGGCGCGCAGCCGCCGCACTTCCTTTTCCACATGGGTGCGCGGCACGACGCGATGCGGCACCTCCGGCAGCGCCCAGCGCACGACCACCGTCGGCCCGACGGCGATCCCCGGCGAGACCCCGATCCCCTTGAGTAGGCGGTCGCTCACGCGTCCGCTCCGTCGTAGTCCCGCTTCAGGTGCATTTCGTTGAAGCCGTGCGCCACGAGGTGGAGCAGCGCGGCCATCGCCTCCTCAGCATCGGCGCCGTCGGTCTTGATCAGCAACGACGACCCGCACTCGGCGGCGAGCGTCATGACGCCCATGATGCTCTTGCCGTTGACCGCCAGGCTGTCCTTGCGGACCTCGACGTTCGAGCGGAACCGGCTCGCGACCTTCACGAACTCGGCGGCGGGACGCGCGTGCATCCCCAGCGGATTCACGATGCGGGCTTCGCGCTCGATCACGGCCATAACCATCCGATCGCGAGCGCGCCGGCGACGAGGCCCAGGCCGAGCTGCAGGCCGTTCAGCCGCACGCTGCCCCGCACGCGCAACGCGATGAACCCCGCCGCCGCCGTCGCCGCCAGCGCCCCGCGGGCCCAGGTCTCGAACGGATCGGTGAGAAACTCGGCGCCCAGCGGCAGCGCGAGGCCGACGGCGCACGCCATCGCGGGTCCGAGGACCGCGCCGGCGCGCGGGAAGAACGGATGGTGCAGCGCGGCACCGACCCGCGCGCCGTGCGCCCACCCGGCTTGCAGCGCCCACCAGCGCAGCGCGACGTGGCCGGTATTGTAAATCAGCAGGAAGGCGGCGACGGCGACCCACCCCGCGCCCAGCGCGACGCCCACGATCGTGAGCGCCGAGAGCAGCGGTAGCCACCCCGCCCACACCAGCCGGTCGCCGAGGGAGCCCAGCGGCCCGCACAGGGCGGCGCGCAGCCGCTCGACCTGCTCCGGCGGCACGCCATCATGCTCGGCGCGCGCCGCCGCTCCGACGGCCAGCCCGATGAGGTAGGGGTGCGCGTTGAAGAAGTGGGCGCCCCGCGCGACCGCCGCCCGGTACCGGCCCGTGTCCCCGGTGTCGTTCGTATCGAGGTCGCGCAGCAGCGGCTCCTCGGCGACCCCCACGCCCACGCCCAGCAGGCGCTCGTAGTTGTAGGACGCCTGGACCGAGAACAGGCGCAGCAGGGCGCGCCCGAGCGGCGGACGCGCGCTCACCAGAGCCATACCCCCACCATCCCGCCGCCCAGGCCGGCCGCAAACCAGGCGAGCGGGCGTCCATGCCCGACGAGGCGCAGTGTCCCCGCCGCGCCGGCGGCCAGCGCCGCGC
>JAUYMC010000177.1 GCA_030699545.1 Gemmatimonadales bacterium
GGGAATCTCGGTCGCGACGAACATGCGCTGATCCCCGACCGGCCGCACCTCCCGTTCGACGCGATACAGCGGCCCGAGGGCTTGGGCGAGGCCGGTGCGCAGCTCCGTCATGCGCGGAACATAACCGTCACCAAGAGGCGAACGGAAGGTTCAGCGTGCATGCGGCCGGTGTTGCAATAGTTGTTCCAGCCGCTCCCGAATCTCGGGACGTATCGAATCGATCAGCTCTTCGTTGTCGCGCGCGAGCATCCCCTGGATGGCGTGCGTGTCGAGTCCCGCCGTGCGGGCTTCCACGATGACGTTCTCGAAGTGAATGCGGGCTTCCTGGATCATCGGCCCAAAGGGGGTGCTGCCCTGGTCGCGCTCGCCGAGGGCCAGCGCGAGGAGGTAGAGATCGCGGGCGCCGTCGAGGCGCGGGCTCAAGTATTCGTGCATAGGTCGTTGCTACACCGGTCTGTGCGAAAGGGTGCTTGCGTTCCCAGCCGCGCAACAGTATTGTTGCGCATGCCCCGCAAGGCGTCGATCAAGCAGCGCTATCAGGTCGCCCGGCTCGCCTTCCCCGACGACGCCGAGCTGGCCCGCAGCCTCGGGGTGCACCGCAGCGCCGTGGTCCGCTGGAAACGGGGCGAGGCGCCGGCGTCCAAAAATTGGGAGCAGCTCGTGGGCCTCGATACGGTCGTGGCGCTGCTCGAGAACTTTCTCGACCTGAAGAGCATCCCCAAGTGGCTGCGCGGGCTCAACGCGCACCTCGGCGACCGCCGCCCCATCGACGTGATCCGCCAGGGCCGGCTGTCGGAGGTCATCGCCGCGATCGAAGCGGAAAAGGCCGGCGCCTTCGCCTGATGCCGTGGCGGGTGTTTCCGTGGGACCCGAGCGCCACAGCCGGCCAGCCGTGCTCCCCCAGCTACGTCCGTCCCGAACAGGGCAGCGGCCGCTTCGATCTCCCGAACGGTCGTGTGCTGTACCTGGCGGAGACCGCCGTCCATGCGGTGGCGGAGAAGCTCCAGCGCTTCCGGGGACAGCGGCTCGAGCGGGCTGACTTGCACGAGTCGGGCAAACCGCTCGCGCTGGTGGAATGCGACATCCCACCGCGTACCAAGGTCGCCGACCTCTGCGATCCGGCCGTCCTCGTACGCCACACCCTGCGCCCCGATCTCCTCGCCAGCATGAAGAAGGCGGAGACCCAGGCCGTGGCGACGGCGCTGTACGATGCCGGCTACGACGGCCTGCGCTGGTGGTCGGCGCTGTCCGGCGACTGGCACACCATCGTCCTGTTCCTGGGGCGGGTGGGCGTCACCGGCCTGCGCTATCTTAAGCCGGTACCGCTCACGTTGACGCATCCGGTGTTGAAGGAGGCCTGCGCCGCGCTTGGCATCCGTCTCTAGCCCGTTCCGTCCGCACGCGCGTCAGCGGCTCGCCATCGAGGCCCCCCTCGGCCCCGTCCTCGTCGTCGCCGGGCCCGGCGCCGGCAAGACCTTCTGCCTGATCGAACGCGTCCGCCACCTCATCACGGTCCACGGGATCGCGCCGGAGCGGATCTGCGCCGTCACGTTCACGAATCGTGCCGCGGAAGAAATCGCGCACCGGCTGGATGCCGTGCTGGAACAGCGGGCGGATCGGATCCGCCGCGGGACGATCCACGCCCTCTGCCTGTCGCTGCTGCGCGAGTACGCCGAAGCCGCCGGGCAAGGGGGAGGGGGGGGGCTCCGCAAAGGCTTTGGCGTCGCCGACGAGCCGTACCAGCACGTGATTCTCGCCCGGCTGCGGGTGCCGGCCGAGCGGCGCGGCGGCATGCTGACGCGCTTCGGCCGCCACCGCTTTCAGGGCTACGCCCTCGCGTCCGACGAAGCGCGGATCTATCGCGAGTACGCGGCGTGGCTCGCGCACCGCAACATGCTCGACTTCGACGACCTGATCGTCCGGACCGAGCGGCTGCTGCGCACCAACGGCGACGTCGCCGACGCGATCGCCGCGCGCTGGGACTACCTCCTGGTGGACGAGTTCCAGGACGTGAATGCCGTCCAGTACGACCTGCTGAAGCGCCTCGCCGCGCCGCACGGCAACTTCTTCGCCGTGGGCGACGACGAGCAGTCGATCTTCACCTGGACCGGCGCCGACCCGTACGTCCTCGTGCGCTTTCAGCGCGATTACGAGGCCGAGCCCATCATTCTCGACAGGAACTGCCGCTGCTCCCGCCAGATCTTCGAGACCGCGCGGCGCGTGCTGGCGCAGAACCCGCAGCTCTTCCGGAAGCAGCTCACCGCCGAGCGTGAATCGCCGCACGACGTCACGGTCCGTGGGTTTCGCGACGAAGAGGAAGAAGCGTCGTGGCTGCTCGAGGATATCGGCGGCGAGCGCGACGTCGCGATTCTCTACCGGAAGCACCGCGTGGGCGAGCTGCTCGAAGGCCGGCTGCTCAACGCCGGCATTCCCTGCCGCCTCGCGCGCGGCCGCTCGCTGATCGAAGACGACGTCATCCGCTACGTCATCTCGGCGCTGCGCGTGGTCCGCGGTCCCGACGATCCCGTCGCCCTCGAGGGCTTCGCGCGCTGCGTGCTGTCGGAACATTTCTTCCAGGAAGTGCAGGCGGCGATCGGAGCTGATCCCGATTTCATCGGGGCCGTCCGCACCCTCGCCCGCCGCCGTCCCAAGGGCGACCCCGACACGAAAAAGCTGTGGCGGCTCGTGTATCAGGTCGAAAACCTGCACGCCCTGCCCCGCTCGCATCCCACGCTGCGGGCGGTGATTACCGAGATCCTCTCCCACGGCGCCGGCCGGTTCCGGAACACGCTCGAAGACCGGCACGACGAGCTGAGCGATCCCGCCGCGTGGCCCGACGCCGTCGCCCTCGCCGCGCGACTCGAGGCGGGCGACGATATCGTGGTCGAGAATATCGGTCTCCGTGGCCTGCTCATTGCCGCCGGCATCCGCACCGTGCCGAGCAGTCCCGCCTACCGCGCACCGCTCACCGCGAACGCTGTCACGGTTTTCAAAGCCCTCCAGCTCATGCACAGCCGGGACATCGACCGTCCCCTGGATCGCTACGTCACGTTCGATTTCGAGACGACCGACACCAACGTCGCGACCTGCGGCGTGGTGGAGATCGGCGCCGTGCGCGTGGTGAACGGCGAGATCGTGGACCGCTTTCACTCCCTGGTGAACCCGTACCAGCCGATCTCGCCGCAGGCGACCGGGGTGCACGGATATACCGATGCCGACGTCGCGGGGGCTCCGCCCTTCTCCGCCGTTTTCCCGCAGTTCCACGCTTTTGTCGGTTCAGACGTCCTCATCGCGCACAACGGCCAGAAGTTCGACATCCCGGTGCTCCGGCGTTTGGCGGCGGGGATGGATGGCGTGGACACGTTCGCGTTCTACGACACGCTGCTCCTGGTGCGGTCGCTGTCGCAGGACAGCGCCAAGCAGGAAGACATCGCGCACCGGCTGGGGATCGACTGCGGGCGCGCGCATCACGCCCTCGATGACGCCGTGACGCTGGCGCAGATCTATCGCGAGCTCGAAAAGCAGCGGGCCATCAAAGCGCGGAAAGCGGTACTGGCGAATCTGCTCGACTATCTCGGCTTGGCCCTTGCCCTGGAGCGGGAGCAGGGAGCAGGGAGCGGGGAGCAGGAGATCCTGTTTAACCTCGCAAAGTTCCGCACGCTCGGCCGGTACTCCGACGCCCTCGAGTTCTACGCGATGGAGCGGGAGCGCACCGGAGCAGACGCGCCGCCGCTGGACGACGTGATCCGGCGCCTCGGTGGCCAGAAGCTCATGGACAAGCTGCGCGCCGAGCCCGATCCGGCGGAACGGTATCCGAGTGCCGTCGCGCGCCTCAACGCCCTGATCAAGGACGAAGCGACGCTGCAAGACGGCATCGATCGCCTGGTCGAGCGCGTGGCCCTGTCGACATCCGATGGCATCGACGTCGCGCCTGACCGGGTCAACCTGCTCACCCTCCACTCGACGAAGGGTCTCGAGTTCTCGCGCGTCTACATCGTCGGGGTCGAAGACTACGAGATCCCCGGCTGGCAGGCGACGACGAACAACATCAAGGACGAAATCGAAGAAGCGCGCCGGCTGCTCTACGTGGGGATGACGCGGGCGCGCGAGCGGTTGGTGCTGACGCGGGTGGAGCGGCGGTTCGGCCGGGACTCGGGTGGCAGCGCGCTGCTCGAGGAGATGGGGCTCAGCCCCCAGCCGGCGTTCGCACCGTCTCCATAGTATCGGCGTCTTCCGGCTTCTTGTCGTCGCGGTAGCGGAAAGCTACGGTCCTCGAGCGGACCCCGTGTGGCGACCGCGGCTACGGGTGTGCGTCGAAGTGCAGCGGATCCCGCAGGTTCTGCAGCTCCCGGTAATAGTAGAGCGCGGTGGGCCGGCGATCCTGGAAGCGCAGGCCTGTCAGGAACTCGAGCTCCGCGGGGCTCGCCGAGCCGCTGAGCGAGTGGTCGGCGAGAAACTGCTCGAGCCCCGGATCGGCGGCGGCGCTCCGCTCCACGAACTCAAAGCGGCGCGGCGCGGCGCGGCGCGGCGTGACGTCGAGCGTGAACGTCGTGAGGTCGATATCCCACGACTCGATCCGCGACTCGAGCAGCTGCGCATGCTTCGCCGTCAGGTGAAAGGTGTCGGTGCCGATGCCCGCGACCTCGAGCAGCGTGCGGGCCACCAGGCGCTCGACCTCCCCGAACGGCTGCCGTTCCACGACCACGCGAATCTGCCGCTCGCGCTCGGGGCGGCACGTCCGGAGCAGCACCGCGCGCACCCGCGGGAACAGCGCCTGCGGCGCGTCTCCCAGCTTCCGTTTCAGCTCCTCGGTTCGCGCCCGCTCGGCCACCTTGGCCAGCTCCCCCGCCGGCAGCTTGAGGAAGCGGTCCAGCCGCTCGTAGATGTCGGTGCGATGGGGCGCGGGCGGCGCCTTCTTGCCCGTGAGCAGCTGTGAGACGTAGGACTCCGTCACATGGGCGGCGCGCGCCAAATCGCGCTGCTCCAGGCCCATCTCGTCCAGCCGCTGCCGGATCACCAACGCCACATCCACGGTGCCTCGCCTCGCGTAAACAGGTATTAACTATTACAGTAAAGTGTATCTCAACGGAAATGCTCTGACTTGACAATTCTAGTACATTCGGCTAGGTTGCGCCAGTTGTAAGTGTTTCGCAGCGAAAACCTGTGCTGTCGCAGAGCGTTTCTGCAGAAAAGAGTTGCCTCATGTATGCTCGCAATGTCTCGCTGAACCTGAAGGCCAATGCACAGTCCGAGTTCGTTCGGATGCTCGAGAACGACGTCCTCCCCGTGCTGCGCAAGCAGAACGGCTTCAAGGACGAGATTACGTTCGTCGCCCCGAATGGCACGGATGCGCTCGCCATCAGTCTGTGGGAGAAGCGCGAAAACGCCGAAGCGTTCGGCCGCGATGCGTACCCCGGCGTGTTGCAGAGCCTGGCGACCGTCATCGATGGGACGCCTCGTGTCGAGACGTTCGAAGTGAAGAACTCGACGTTCCACAAGATCGCGTCGACCTCGACGCGCTAGTCGAGCAGGGATGGACGCAGCAGCAGCACTGGGGGCGGCCGTATGCCGCCCCCAGATTTTCCACGAACGGAGTGGGCGATGAGCGAGATTCACTGTCACGACTGCGGCGGGTTCATCAGCGATCCGGTGGCCGTGTCCTACCGGCTCCCGGTGGACGGCATGATCGTGGCGTCGCCCAGCAGCACGCTGTGCGGCTGCACGCCGGCCGTCGTCTATGGGCCGCCGCCCGGCTGGGTGACCAGCGGCTCCGGCATGATCACGGCGTCGCACCACAACTAAAAAGGAGCGGTCTATGGCCAAGGAAGCGGCGATCGAGATCGAAGGAAAAGTGGAAGAGCTGCTCCGCAACTCCACCTTCCGGGTGACCTGCAGCAACGGCCATTCGGTGCTCGCGACGATCGCGGGCAAGATGCGCCGGTTCCGGATCCGCGTACTCGCGGGCGACCGCGTCACGCTGGCACTCTCGCCCTACGACCTCACCCGCGGCCGCATCACCTACCGCCACAAGTGAACCGCACCGCGGAACGGCTGAAACTGGTCGCCGACGGCGGCCCCCCACGCTGCCCCGCCTGCAGCGTGCAGCTCTACTTCCGCACCGACCGCCAGGGCCGCACCTACGCCCAATGCGACTGCGGCTATCGCGCCTACATCGAGCGGAGAAGCGGCATCCGGCCCGAAGCGACGACCTGACGGCCGCCGCCCCTCGGCCCGTGAGGAAAACGCCATGAGAATCATGCGCTATTCGGTCGCGATGAGCCTGGACGCCTACATCGCCGATCCCAAGGGTGGGTACGACTGGATCGTGATGGATCCCGAAATCGATTTCAAGGAAATGTTCAAGAGCTACGATGCGGTCGTCATGGGGCGGAAGTCCTACGAGGCGGCGAAGCAGAAGGGCGGCTATGGGATGCCGGTCCCCAAGGCCTACGTCGTGTCGCGGACACTCAAACAGGCCGATTGCCCCGACGCCGTTGTGTTGACGGATGCCGCGAAAGTGGCGGATCTGAAGAAGATGAAGGGGAAGGACATCTGGCTGTTCGGCGGCGGCGAGCTGTTCCGCAGCATGCTGGAGCTGCGCCTCGTGGATGCCGTCGAGGTGGCGGTGATCCCGGTGTTGTTAGGCGACGGGCTACCGCTGCTGCCGAAGACCCTTGCGCGGGCGAAGCTCAAGCTGACCGGGCAGAAGCCGTTCAAGAAGACCGGGACGCTGCTGCTGAACTACGAGGTGCGGTACGGGATGATGAGCGTCCGCGCGGGTCGCTGACCCCGGGCTGGCAGCCCGGGGTCAACCGACCTTGGTGCGCCTCTACGATCCGACCGTAAAGCTCACCGTCCCCAGCACATTCCCCGCCGAGTCCCGCACCTCCACACGCCAGGCGCCCGCGCCGTCCGCGGCGATCGTCTTGCGGCTCCAGGTGCGCCAGGGCGAGCCGTTGATCGTCAACTCGACGTCCGCCACCTGCTCGTCGCCCTTGAACCAGACGTGATGGAGCACGGTGCCGGCTTCGGCGCCGCTCACGCGGGTCCAGAGGTAGACGGTGTCCGCTTCGGTGGGAGTGGCGATGGCGCTGACGGTGTCCTGCGGCACGCGGTCCATGAGCGCCGAGGTGAGGATCGCTTCGACGCTGATGGTCGACGGTGCGGCTTGAGCGGGTGCGGTGTCTTGCTGCTGTGATGTCGTGTCCTGTGCGGCGGCGCCGGCGGTGGCCAGACATGTGACCAAAGCGGCGGTGAGGCATGTCACTTTCATGACGATGCTCCTCGAGGTTTTGGGACGCGTGTTGTACGGTCCACACGCTGCGGTGTTCCATCGAGAGCTCTCCAGCTTTTGGTTTTCAGCGCACTCGAACCATGTACCCCCCCTCGGCGTCATCCAGCCCCCACTTGGCAACGAGGGAACGTAACTCGCCTTGCAGCAGCGTCTTCACCACGGGGCGCAGCACGGTGCCCTTGCCCGTGATGATGTGCACCACTGCGCCTCGACTGCGCCGGCTCCACGACTGAACAAATGAGCGCACCGCCGCGGGCGCTTCGGAAGCGGTAAAGCCGTGCAGGTCCAGGCTTGCAACGGGACGGGCGTCGAGGAGATCGTCGCTTGCGTCGAAGGAGGGGTGCTTGCCGCGGCGGGGACTCATGTAGACAATCTGCGCGAAGGCTGTGACAAAATGCCAAAGACCAGCGCCGGGCTGCTGCTATTTCGTGAGAACGACGGGAAGCTCGAGGTGTTTCTCGTGCATCCCGGCGGGCCGTTCTGGGCGCACAGGGATGAAGGCGCCTGGTCGATTCCCAAGGGCGAGTATGCGCCGGGGGAGGATCCGCTCGCCGCCGCTCGACGCGAGTTCGCCGAGGAGACGGGGCTCTCCGCGCCTGGGGGCGATCCCATTCCCCTTTCCCCGCTTGTCCAGCCCAGTGGGAAGGTGGTGCATGCGTGGGCCGTGCGGGGCGATTGCGATGCGGCGCTGGTCAAGAGCAATACGTTCACGTTCAAGGGACGGGAGTTTCCCGAGGTGGATCGGGCGGGGTGGTTCGATGCGGCGTCGGCGAGAAGAAAGATTCTGGTGGGGCAGAAGGGGTTCGTGGATCAGCTCGAGAGATTGTAAAAGCAGATCCTTCGCTGCGCGCGCGTACCGCTCTTAGAAGACGCCAAGACGCAGCAGACGCAGCGGTTGTCTATAGCGACAAGTGGCTAGCCTGATCCGCCAGTACCAAACCCTCACGAACGATCCACAATCAGCGATGCGATGGCAGCGGCGGCAGAGCACGACAGGTCGGGGCGGGTGGCCGAAGCTGCCCTTGGACCAATCGTGGTGCCGTGTGAGACCACGCCGGCGTCCGCACCACGCGCAGGCTCGCGCGCCCATCCGTCGTCCGTGGCGCGTCCGGACATTGTTCTTCCACTTCCAGTTGGGGTGGGGCGCCTGAACGGTCTTCTCATGACGGGGGCACACCGGGTACTTGCCGACGCTGCTCATAGCATCCCGTCCGCAGGCAATGCAGGTACTCCCGGTAGCTAGCGCAAGATCGCGGATTAGTTGAGTGCGGTTCGTACGAAGCTCGTGACGTCGGCGGCACAACGTACCTACACCGCCGGGAAAGGCATAACCAGAAAAACGCAATGCACCCTACCCCTCTCCCTTTCCAAAAAGGAAGCGCGGCAGCTGTCATCCTGAGCCCCCGAAGGGGGCGAAGGATCTGCTGTAAAGCAGGTCCTTCGCTGCGCTCGCTGCGCTCGCGCAGCTCAGGATGACATGCTGGGCGGCTTCTTGTAAAAAGAAAGGAAGGATGGGATTATCTTTCCCACCTCACACGGGAGTCGCTCGCGATGCTCCGCCATCTGTCTCTCGTCGTCCTCGCCGCCCTGCTCTTCACCCCAGCACTCGATTCCCAGGCCCAGGTCACCGCGATCCGCGCCGGCCGTCTCATCGATCCCGAGACCGGGACCGCGACCACGAACCAAGTCATCCTCGTCGAGGGCGGCAAGTTCACGGCCGTGGGGCCGGCGGCTGGCATTGCGATCCCCACCGGCGCCGAGGTGATAGACCTCTCCGACCTCACGGTGCTTCCCGGGCTCGTGGACGCGCACAACCATCTCGCGCTCACGTACAAGGAGGACCCGGAAAGCAACGTCTACTATTTCACGTACGTGATGGACGGCACGCCGCTCCGCGCCATCCAGGCCGCCTCGAACGGCATCCAGATGCTCTCGGCGGGGTTCACGGTCGTGCGGGACATGGGGAACGCCGGCAACTATGCCGACGCCGCGCTGCGCATCGCGATCGAGCAGGGGTGGATTCCGGGGCCCACGATCATCAACTCGGGGATCATCATCGGCGGGATGGGTGGTCAGTTCTGGCCGACGCCCGAGATGGCGCGCGAGCACACCATCGTGTATCCCGAGTATCTCGATGCCGACACGCCCGACGAGATCGTCAAGGCGGTGCGGCAGAACGCGTTGTTCGGCGCGCGGGTCATCAAGATCTGCGTGGACTGCAAGCCGTGGGGCTACACCGTCGAGGAGATTCGCCTGTTCATCGCCGAGGCGGCGAAGGCGGGGATGCGGGTGGAGGGCCACGTGCAGACGGTGGACGGCGCGCGCCGCGCGATCGAGGCGGGGATCTGGTCCATCGCGCACGACGTCGGCTTGAACGACGAGATGCACAAGGCGATGGCGCGGCGCGGGGTGTGGCGCGCCGGAACTGAGACGCCCCTGGTCCTGACGGGGCACACCAACCCGCAGCGCTACGAGCGCACCGTTGCCGGGCTGCGCAACGCGTGGCAAAACAAAGTCCCGCTGACGTTCTCGACGGACGCCGACTACTGGGTGCCGGGCAAGACGCGCGGCCAGGTGGCGATCGAGTTCATCGAGACATGGAAGGCCGCCGGCATTCCGGCCGCCGACATCCTGCGGGCGATGACGACCAACGGCTATCGCGTGTGCGAGCTGGAGCGGCGTCGCGGCCCGATCCGGCCCGGTCTCGCGGCCGACTTGATCGCGGTGCGAGGGAATCCGCTCGACAGCATCGATGCGCTGCGCGGGGTGGTTTTCGTGCTGAAGGATGGCATCGTGTTCAAGCGCGACGGGGTGATGACGCCGGAGCGGTTTTTCAATGGGGGGCCGGTGAACGGGTGGCGGATCCGGTAGCCCTTGTCGGCTGGCGGACCAGCGCGTCCAGGGCCATGTTCGGGTCTCACCGTGTCCCAAGGAGCTCGTGATGACGTGTATCCGTCCCAGCCTCCCGCTGCTGGCGGCTATCCTGGCTTGTGCCGCATGTTCCGACGGCTCGGGACCCGCCGCCCCCATGGCGACGCGGCTGGCGTTCACGACCGAGCCGGCGAATGCCATCGCCGACACGGCGATGGCCGCAGACATCCGGGTCAGCGTGCTCGATCAGGGCGGCGCCGTGCTCGCGACCGCGACGCCGGCCGTCACGCTCGCCTTTGGCGAGAATCCCGGCAGTGCCACGCTGGGGGGGGCGACCACGGTGACGGCGGTCGCCGGCGTCGCGACGTTCCCCGGCATCTTGCTCGATCGAGTGGGCGCCGACTACACGCTGGTCGCGACGTCGCCCGGTCTCACGCCGGACACGAGCGCGACGTTCACCGTAACGCTCAGCGTGAACGACGCGGACGGCGACGGCTATTCCCCCAACGCCGGCGATTGCGACGATTTCACGCCGGCGATCCATCCGGGTGCGACCGATTTCCCCGACGCCACGTACCGAGATACCAATTGTGACGGCACGGACGGCGAGCGCGCGAACGCCGCGTTCGTCGCGACGACGGGAGTGGATGAGCCCAGCTGCGGCACGGAAGCGAGCCCGTGCGCGACGGTGCAGCAGGGCATCGATCGCGCGGTGGCGCTGGGCCGCCGCGATGTCTACGTGGTCGCGGGGCATTACGCCGGCGGCGCGTTCACGCTCGCCGACGGCGTGAATGTGTTCGGCGGATTCGATCCACAGTACCGGCGCGATCCGGCCAATGTGGCCACGATCACCGGCCGCAGCGACTTTCCGGTGGACGCCGGCACGCAGTCGCTCGTGGTTTTCGCCAGCTCGCTCACCCTGCCGACCGTGGTGGCCGATCTCACGTTGAGCGGCGCCGATGCGGCCAGCCGGTTCGGCGGCGGCCAGGGAAAGAGCTCGTACGTGATCGTGGCGCGGAGCATCCCCGCCGGTGTGCTGACGATCGCCCGCAACGTCATCGTGGCACGCAACGGGCTCAGCGGAGCGCTCGGCGCCAACGGGCCGAATGCGGCCACGCTCAGTGGCGTCGGCTTGGCGGGTGGGGCGGGTGGCGCCGCCGACGAGTTCACCACGGCGTGCAACAACACCAGCCGCGGCCTCGGCGGGGCCGCGGGCGCCATCGGCGGGACGGGGGGAACAGTGTCCACGGTCCCTGGCGCCGGTGGCAACGGCGGAACCATGGACACGGACTGCAACCCGTTTGCTCTCAACACGACCGCGAGGCCCGGGGCCAATGGTCTGCAGGCGGCGCAGCTTGGGCTGGTCCCAAGCCGCGGACACGGAGGTGTCGGCGGGACGGGCGGCGACTTGTGCGGACTGCCGCAGGATGGCGAGCCCGGCACGATCACGAATGGAGCTGCGGGAACCGGCGGCGGCGCCGGCGGCCGTATTATCGGCGGCTTCTGGGCGGCGCGCGACGGCGGCGACGGCGCTCTCGGCGATAACGGCGGTGGTGGCGGCGGCGGTGGCGGCAGCGGC
>JAUYMC010000184.1 GCA_030699545.1 Gemmatimonadales bacterium
CGATCAGCGTGTCCGCCCCAGCGGCGGATCACCACGGTCGGCGAGACGGTCCGGAACGTGCCCGCGCCGTCCAGGTTGCGCGACAGCATGTCCACGAGACCTTCGTGCCATAGCTCGAGCGTCGGGTCGAATACGTCGAACGGCGCCACGGCGATGAGCTCGGGGTCGAACGACGCCGATTTCCGGGAGCCCACCACGACCCCGCTACCGATCAGCAACAGCAGCACTGCCCCGATGGCAAGCACCCTCCCGATTCGCCGCCCCCTCGGGGGAGCCGGGATAGGCGGCGATAGTCCCTCGGCCTCCACGCCCACCGCCGCGTCTTCCTTCATTTCAAGGCGCAGCCGCTTGAGGAGCTGGCTGACGGCGGCGTCGGGAGCGACGCCCAACTCCTGCCGCACCAGCTTCTCGTGGACGCGACCGAACTCCAGCGCCGCTGTGCGCTCCCCCGCGGCGCTGAGCGCGTGGAGTAGCCCGAGCGCAGGTCGCGCCGCGAGTGGATCGAGAGCTGCGAGCTGGCGCCACAACTTGATGGCGGCGGGAGCGTCGCCCGTCGTCGCGGCGCGCTTCGCCAGACCCTCGAGCGCCTCGCACACGCGCGTCTTGAGGGTGGCGCGTGTCTCCTCCACCCAACGCTCGAATTCGGCGGCCCCGGCGATATAGAACCCGTCGAGGAATGGCCCGGTGTAGGCCGCGACGGCCCGTTCAGGATCCTCGCGGTCGAGCGCGTCCTCCAGCGTGCTGATGTCGCTCGTGATGATGTCCGGATTCAGCCGCAGCTCGACCGCGCCGAGCAGCAGCTCGGGGGCATGGAGATCGCGACGCAACGCGTAGCACGCCTGCTTGAGAAGATTGCGTGCGTGCTCAGTATCGCTGTCGGGCCAGAGAAAGGCGGCCAGCTTGTCGCGACTGAGCCCTCGGTGACCGGCCGCGGCCAGGAGGGCGAGTAGGGCAAGCGTCTTACGCTGCTGCCCGGCGCCGCTGCCGGGCGCGCCGTCCACGTCGACTGCTAGGCCGCCGAACGTCTTGAGGAACAACATGATCCCTCGTTTGACCCGTTTCTCACCGGGTCTTAACCGCCCGCCCCTAAGTTAGCCCCACGGGTGGCCTTTTGGGTGCGACCCTCAGACAACCGTTCTGGGCAAAGGAGAAGGGCATGCCGCGGATCAATGTGACGTTGGTGGTCCTGGCGGGACTTGCATGGGTTGGGTGTGACAGCACAAAACAACCGCTCGAGCCCGCCATCCAGGCGGCCGGCGCGGCGGGGCCCAAGGTGACGGCTCCGTCGAACACCAGCGCCGTCGCCGTGTCCGAGAGCCGGATCGATGTCTCGTGGCAGGACAACTCGAGCAACGAGACCGGATTCGAAGTACACCGCTCGACCGCCGGGCCGAATGGCGCATTCACGCTGTTGGAATCGACGGGGGCCGGGATCACCACCTTCGGCGACACGGGGCTCTCGCCTGCGAGACAGTACTGCTACAAGGTCCGCGCGTTCAAAACGGCCGGCAAGACGAGCGACACTCAGTTCTCTCCCACTGCGTGCGCCACGACGCTAGCGTCGGCGCCGCCGGCTGCGCCCTCGGGCCTGAACGCCGACGTCTACCCGTTCCAGATTGTCCTCTTCTGGTCCGACAACTCGAACGACGAGGACGGCTGGAAGATCGAGCGCTGTCGAGGAGTCGTCTGTAGTGACGCGGATTTCACCGTGATCGCGACGAAGGCGCCGAATTACCCCTGGTACTCGGACTATGACTTGGAAGGGGAGACGACCTACACCTACCGAGTCCGCGCGTTCAACAGCGCGGGCGACTCGGCGCCTACAAACCAGGCTAGCGCCACGGCGTGTTTCGTCGAGGTGTCGGAGGATGGCACGTACGTCTGCAAGGAGGTCACATGAGAACCGTGCCCCATATGCTTCGTTTGCTGGTCCCCCTCGCCCTGCTCCTGAGCTGTGGTACGGAGTCGGATCGGAGCATGGCAGGCGCCATCCTGGCCAGTCACACATCGAACTTCTCAGCGTGGTCGGACCCGGTCAGCCTCGGCTCGACGATCAATAGCTCCTTCAACGATCAACAGGCCGCACTGTCCAAGGACGGCCTCAGTCTCTACTTCGGTTCGAACCGTCCGGGAACCCCGGGACCGGGCCCCAATGACATCTGGGTGTCCCACCGCGATTGCCTGGAGTGTCCGTGGGGAACACCCGCAAACCTCGGCTCACCCGTTAACACGCCTCAGAATGACGCCTCCCCAGCGCTCTCGCGCGACGGCCACTGGTTGTTCTTTCTGTCGAATCGTCCCGGCTCCGCTTCGAGTGACATTTGGGCCGCCTGGCGCGACGACGTCCACGACGACTTCGCCTGGGAAACACCGGTGAACCTCGGCTCGGGAGTAAACGCCGCCGGATTCGAAGGCGGCCCAAGCTACTTCGAGAACGACGACGTCGGCGTTCCCCAGCTGTACTTCAACCGCAACCCCGCACCCGTCGGGATCGGCGGCGACATCTATGTCAGCGAGCAGGGTGCCGATGGATCCTTTGGTCCGGCGTCTCTCGTTGCAGCGCTCTCCAGCCCCGCCAGTGACCAGCGACCCTCGGTGGCTCACACCGGGCTGGAGATCTACTTTCACTCCGACCGGCCCGGCTCGAACGCAACCGACATCTGGTTCTCCACGCGCGAGAGCGTTCTGGCGCCTTGGTCGTCCCCGACAAAGCTCGGCCCGCCTATCAACACGACGGTTGCAGAGCAGTTTCCGTTCATCGTGTCCCATGGTGAGACGGAGTGGCTCTACTTCACGCGCAACGTCGCCATTGCACCGGCCGTCGACTTCGACCTGTTCGTGAGCACCCGAATGCGAGAGGGGAAAAAGGATTAGCTGGCGGCTGCGCCATCCTGGAATGAGTCATCGATCCACAGGAGGGGTGCGCGGTCGAAGCCGCGTTACACCCATGCCACCGGCACCCGATACAGCTCGAACACGCGGTCGGCGGTCAGGATCGTGAGTCCTTCGTCCAACGCTTGCGCGATGAGGAGGCGGTCGAACGGGTCACTGTGGTGCCGTGGCAAGTCACGCAGCAAGTCCCCGTGACGGATGGTCACGGGAAGCGGATGAAAACGACTACGTGCCACGATGCCCTCAACCGTGTCCCTGAGATCCAGCTTGCCCACGGATTCCTTGATGGCGATCTCCCAGGCGCTGATCGCGCTCACCACCACAAGTTCGGCCCGCTGCACGGTGCGAACCGCAGCGGGCCGAAGTTTCTTGAGATGCCACCGGACCAGTGCATTGGTATCGAGCAGCAGTCTCACCCGGATTCCCCGGTGAACAGCCTCAGGATCTCCGGTGGCAATGGCGCGTCGAAGTCGTCGGCGATCCAGCCCCTACCCTTCCCGAGCCCATACTTGCGCAGGTGACGCGTGTCTTTCGGGGCCAGCGGCACCAGCCGGGCCTTCGGCTTCCCCGACTTGGCGATGACGATTTCCCGCCCCTGGGCAGCCTGTTCGACCAGCTCGGAGAGGTGGGTCTTCGCCTCGTACAGGCTCACGAGCTCGCGCACCAGGCGTTTCTTCTTGCGAGGGGCCATGCGGCGAGTCTAGTAGATTAGACCACATTGGTCAAGACTCGTACGTATCGATCTGCGCCCGCTGGAGCTTTCCCGAGTAGTCGACGTACACGACCTTGGTCTCGGAGTAGAAGTCGTAGACCTCCCACCCCCCCTCCCGATGGCCGTTCCCCGTCTGCTTCACGCCGCCAAACGGCAGATGCGCCTCCGCGCCGATCGTGGGCGCGTTGATGTACGTGATCCCGGTGTCCAGGTCCGCCATCGCCCGGAACGCCCCGTTCACGTCGCGCGTGTAGAGCGAGCTCGACAGCCCGTACTGCACGTCGTTGTTGATCCGGATCGCCTCGGCGAGGTCCTTCGCCTTCAGCACCGCCAGGGCTGGACCGAAAATTTCCTCCTGCTCGACCCGCATCCCCGGCTTCACGCCCGCGAAGATCGTCGGCGTGTAGAACCAGCCGCGCTCGAGCTTGGCGCCGCCTGGCACGCTGCCGCCGATCGCGACCACCGCGCCCTCCCCCTTGGCGATCCCGACGTACTCGTCGACTTTCTCGCGCGCCTCCTCATGAATGAGCGGCCCGACGTCCGTCCCCTCCTCCAGGCCCGGACCCAACCGCAGCTGCTGGACGCGGTCGGCGACCCTCTGCAGAAAGCGGTCGTGAATCTTCTCGTGGAGAATGAGGCGGCTCGTGGCCGTGCACCGCTGGCCGGTCGTGCCGAAGGCACCCCAGACCACGCCGTCCAGCGCGAGATCCAGGTCGGCGTCGTCCATCACCAGCATCGCGTTCTTGCCGCCCATTTCGAGCGACAGCCGCTTGTGCATCCGGCCGCAGGTCTCCCCGATCCGCGCGCCCGTTTCGGTCGATCCGGTAAACGAAATGACGGGGACGTCGGGATGCTCGACGAGCGCCCGTCCGACGACCGAACCCTGGCCGTGCACCAGCTGCACCACCTCCGGCGGCAGCCCCGCCTCGAGCAATACCTCCACCAGGAGATGGCCCGTAAGCGGCACGTCCTCGGCGGGCTTGAAGATCACCGCGTTTCCGCACAGCAGCGCCGGAAACATCTTCCAGGTGGGAATCGCAAGCGGGAAATTAAACGGCGTGATCAGCCCGGCGACTCCGATCGGACGGCGATAGCTCATCGCCCACTTGTTGCGCAGCTCCGACGGCACGACGCGGCCGAACAGCCGGCGGCCTTCGGTCGCCGCGTAGAACGCGGTGTCGATGCCCTCCTGCACGTCGCCGCGCGTTTCCGCCAGCACCTTCCCCATCTCCCGCGTCATCGCCCGCGCGATGTCTTCCTTGCGCTCGACCAGCAGCTGGCCGACGCGTTGCAGCACCTGCCCCCGCGCCGGCGCGGGGGTCTTGGACCATTGCGCAAAGCCGCGCCGCGCCGACGCGACGGCCTTCGCGAGATCGGAGGCGCCCGACCGCGGGAACGTGCCGATCAGATCGTTCCAGTCGGCGGGATTGCGGTTCTCGAAGTAGTCGCCCGTCTCGGGGGCGACCCAGGCCCCGGCAATGAAATTCTCGAACGTCGTCATCAGTTTGGCGCGACCGGAGGTGGAGGAGGGGTGGTCGGTTCGGGACAGAGCCAGATCGCCTGCTGGCCGGCGTAGCCGACGCGCGGCAGCACGACCGCGCCGGCGAGCGAGAGTCCCCACCACACGAGCAGCAGCGCGAGGAGATGGGCCCATCCCTGACGCGCGCGCCAGGACGCCATCGCGGTCCACCCACCGGCCACAATGAGCATCGCGATCCCGAGCATGTACAGGAACAGCTTCGCGCCGCAGACGTGCGTGTACGGCCAGACCAGCATCCCGACCCCGAGCAACAGGCCGAGCCCCAGCTTCAGCCAGGTGCCGGCGACGTCGCGTCCGCCGCCGACCGTGCCGGGGGTCATCCGGACGGTGGGAATGCCGCCGAGTGGGCCGCGCCCCAACATCGGATCCGCTTCGGGGAGTTTGGCGAGAAGCTTGTCCACCTCGCGCATTTCACGATCCCAGTCGCGTTCTTTGTTGTCTTTCGGCTTGTCCGCCACCTAGGCCTCCCGAGCCAGTCCGTACCGCTCGATTTTCTTGTAGAGGTTGCTGCGCGGCATCTGCAATGTGCGCGCGGTCTCCGAGACGTTCCAGTCGTACGCTTGGAGCTTGCCCAGCAGAAACGCGCGCTCGGCGGCCTGTTTGAACTCCTCGAAGGTGCCCGAGCGCAGCCAATCGGCGTTCGCGGTCCCCGCCCCCGTCCCCCGTCCCCCACCCCCCGTCCCCACGAGCCGCTCCACATCGCTCTCCGTCACTGCATCGCCGCTGGCGAGAATCAGCAGGCGCTCGACGGCGTTGCGCAGCTCGCGGATGTTGCCGGGCCAGTCGTGCGCCGCGAGCCGCTGGACGGCGGCCGGCTCGATCTCCCGCGCTGCCAGCCCGCCCCGTTTCATCAGCTCGGCGCTGAAATGCTGGGCGAGCTGCGGAATATCGCCACGCCGCTCGCGCAGCGGCGGCACGTCAATCGGCACGACGTTGAGCCGGTACAACAGATCCTCGCGGAAGCGGCCCTCGCGAATCTCGTCCTCCAGGCGCTTGTTCGTGGCGGCCACGACGCGCACGTCCACCGGCAGCACCTTCCCCGACCCCACGCGCGAGATCACGCCTTCCTGGAGGGCGCGCAGCACCTTCGCCTGCGCCGACAGGCTCATGTCGCCCACTTCGTCGAGGAACAGCGTCCCGCCGTCCGCCAGCTCGAACTTCCCCGCCCGGTCGGCGAAGGCGCCCGTGAAGCTGCCTTTCACGTGGCCGAACAGCTCGCTTTCGATCAACTCGGTCGGAATCGCAGCGCAGTTGACCTCGATGAACGGGCCGCTGGCCCGCGGGCTCAACGCGTGGATCGCGCGCGCGACCAGCTCTTTGCCGGTTCCGTTCTCCCCCGTGATCAGCACGCGTGCGGGCGTCGGCGCGACCTTCTCCACGAGTGCGATGACCTGACGGATGGCCTTGCTCGACCCCACGATTTCGTGGTGGGAGTGCACTTCCTGCTTCAGCCGGACGTTCTCGCTCACCAGCACGACATGCTGCAGGGCATTGCGCAGGGTCAGCAGGATGCGGTCGGTGTCGAGCGGCTTCTCGAGAAAGTCGTAGGCGCCGAGCTGGGTCGCTTCGACGGCGGTCTGGATCGTGCCGTGCCCGGAGATCATCACGATCTGCGCGTGCGGATCGAGCTCGCGCAGCCGCTTCAGCGTCTCCAGCCCATCCATCCCTTCCATTTTGACGTCGAGGAACACGAGGTGGGGCTGGAAGTCGGGATAGACGCGCACCGCCTCATGCCCCGAGGCGCACACCGCGACCTCGATCTCCTCGTACTCGAGGACCTGCTTCAGGGCCTCGCGGATGCCCTTCTCGTCGTCGACGATCAACACGCGGCGCGAGGCGCTCATGGACGCTTCCGTCGATACAAGATGACGCCGGTGGGCCGGATCAGAATGTCGGCCACCCCGCGGTCCACGGTGAACGGGATGGCGCCATCGGCGTTGGCACCGGCCATCTGCCGCGCGACGGAGCGGACGGTCGGGGCGGGAAAGGCGAACCCGCGCAGGCTGATCTCGCGCACGGTGAATCGCGCGGTGCCGGGGCGCTCGATCGCGATCGTCCCGCCGAGCCGGATCGGCTCGCGCGGGCCCACGAGTCCCGCGAGTGGGCCCAGGGCGTCGGGGGGGAGGGCCCGCGTGTCGAGCCGCGCGTGGATCGCGAGCGCGCTGTCCAGCAGCTCCACCCGCAGCGAATCGAAGGTGCGCCGCACGGTCCAGTCGATGCCCGAGCCGATGAGCGACGCCATTTCATTGGCGGACAGCACGACGGAATCGGGCGCCGCCGCCGCCGCCGTTCCGCGAAGCGAGTCGATCTTGGCTTTGCCCGAAGCGATCGCCGCCGGGGTCGGCGCTCCGACGGCCGTATCCGCTACCGACGGCAGCGGCTCGCGGCGCCCGAACCATGTGCCGAGTGTGCCGAGGATCGGCTCGCGGAACCACCACGCCAGCACCAGCGCCCCGGCGACGAGCGCCAGGCAGCCCAGCCGGAACAGCCCCTTAAGACAGCCGTTCACGCTGTTTCACTCGATACACCGATCCCCCGCCCTGCAGGGTGCTCTGCATCAGGTCCACCGCGCCGACTACGGCCGCCCGGTCGAATGCGATTCCGCCGAGGGCCGCCTCCAGACCGCGGAAGTCTCCCGGTTTGGCCTCGCGGCTCGCGCGTCCCAGCGTCAGGTGCGGCCGGAACGGGCGCCCGTCGCCCGGAAACCCGAGCGGGGCAAACGCCTGCTCGACCGCATGCTGGAGCAGCTCGAGCGCCGGCTCGGGATCGACGCCGGCCCAGATGACGCGCGGCCGCCGGAAATCGGGAAACACACCGAATCCCTCGATGTGAAGCGGAATGCTCCGTGCTCCCTGCACCGCCTGGGTCATCGCTCGCACAATCTCCGGCTCGCGTGTGTCCGCAACCTCGCCGAGGAACTTGAGACTGAGGTGCACATTCTCGGGGCGCACCCACTTCACGGGGAACCGCGCGTCACGCAGCGGACTCGTCGCCTCGATCAGCGAGCCGCGCACGCCGTCCGCCAGATTGAGCGCGACGAACAGCCTCACGACGTAAGCAGACTGCCCCGCCGGTATCCACGCGGGTCCACGTCCACGCGTGCGAACCCCAAAGTCACCAGGTGCCCGGCGATGTCCGCGCGGCGCGCGTCGATCCACGGGAGCCACTCCGCCTCCACCTCGATGCGGGCGGACTCCCCGAGGTGCCGCACGCGCAGATCGCCCTGCACGCCCAGCGCACGGAGGTAGGCTTCCGCCGCTTCGACCTGCGAGAGCCGCCGGGGCGTGATCGCGAGGCCGTATTGCACGCGGCTCGAGAGACACGGCGCCGCGGGAGCGTCCCAGTTGGGCAGACCGAGCTCGCGTGCCGCCGCGCGGATGTCGCGCTTGGTGAGGCCGGCCTCCGCGAGCGGCGAGCGCACGCCCGCGCGCTGCCCCGCCGCGTGTCCCGGGCGATGCGCCCCGCCGCGCAGGTCATCGGCGTTCGTGCCGTCACACACGACGGCATACCCCCGCTCGGCGGCGAGCGGC
>JAUYMC010000191.1 GCA_030699545.1 Gemmatimonadales bacterium
CGCAGGGGACCGTCCCGTCGAAGCCGAACGCGCGCTCGCAGCGTCGCTGCGATCGAACGATGCGGACCATCGCTCCCGGGCCGAGTACCTCGCGGGGTTGGCGGCGGAAGCGCGGCTCGAGTTTGCGAGCGCCGCGGATCACTTCCGCCGCTCGCGCGAGCGGCCGGCCACGGCGGGCCGCATCCGGGTTCTGCTCGCGGCCGAACGGATGACCGAGGCCGCGCAGGCGCTCACGGACGCCGGTGAGGCGCTGGACGAAGCCGACCGCGCCGCTGCCTTGGCGCGACTGGATCTCACGACCTCCGCCACGACGCTGGATCGGCTCCTGCGCGGGCGGTTGCCGTTCGCCGAGCAGGCGCGCCTGCTGATCGCCCACGGCGACCGGCGACTGGCGGCCGGCGATTTCGCCGGCGCGACGGCCCGCTACGAGCAGGCGGGCCGCGTCGCTCCCGCGGCGGCGGAAGCGGGCCAGGCGCGGGTCCGGCAGCTGCGCGTGGTGGCGGTGCAAACCACCACCCCCGACGAGCTGCGCCTGGTCCACGAGCAGGTCGCGGCGCTGGCGCGACCACAGTCCGGCGGTGTGGCGGTGCCGGCGGCGCGCGAGCTCCTCGATCTGCTGTCCCAGCTCGTGGCGAGGCCGGAAACCCAGGCCGGGGAATTCCGGCAGGCGGAGCTGGCCCGAGACGCCCTGGGGTCGCCGTGGCTCGCCGGCCGCATGTTCCTCGATCTGGCCGCCGCCGATCCCGCCTCGCTTTTTGCGCCGAAGGCGCTCATCTCGGCGCTGGCGCTGCTCCCGGAGCGTCGTGACTCGCTTCTCGCGTTGCTCGAAACGTCGTATGCCGAATCGCCCTACACGCGGGCGCTGCGCGGCGCGGCGAGTCCGGCCTACGCCGCGGCGGAGGATTCCCTCGCGCGAGCCCTCGGCGTGCAGGTCGCCCGCGTCACACCGACCCGCGGCATGGCCGGGCGCGTCGAGGCGCCCGGCGTCGGACCGCGCGGCCCGTGGCTCGATCCCCTCCCACCGCCGCCGGCCGCCCCCGCACTCCGCCCCCGGCCGGGACGTCCGGTCGTGCCGAATCGGCAGTGAGCGGCACGCCGGTCGTCCTCTTCGGCGTCACCTTCCAGAATCCCATTCTGCTCGCCGCCGGAACCGCCGGGTTCGGGCGGGAAGTGGACGGCGTGATCGATCTCGGCGCGCTCGGCGGGATCGTGACCAAGGCGGTCACGCCGGAGCCCCGTCAGGGCCACGCCGCGCTGCGCGTCGCGGAATTCCGCGGCGGCATGCTCAACGCGGTCGGCCTCGCGAATCCCGGCGTCGAGCGGGTGGCCGCGCACGAGCTGCCGTGGCTCGCGGAGCGGCTGCGCGGCCGGTCCACCCGCATCATCGTGAACGTCGCCGGCGCGACGGTCCCCGACTATGTGCGCGTCATCGAGCGCCTGACCCCGATGGACGCCATCACGGCTTTCGAGATCAACGCCTCCTGTCCGAACACGAGCGCCGGCGGTCTCGAGTTCGGCTCGGAGCCAGCGGGATTGCGGGAGCTCGTACGCGCCTGCCGCGCCGCGTCGACGCGGCCGTTGAGCGTCAAACTGTCGCCGGTGCTGCCGGATCTCGCCGGGATGGCGACGGTGGCGCGCGACGCCGGCGCGGATGCGGTGAGTCTCGTGAATACGCTGCCGGGATTCCTCGACCGGCGCCTCGGCAATGGCAGCGGCGGCCTGAGCGGCCCCGCGCTGCTGCCCATCGGCGTGCTGGCGACGAAGCGCGTGCACGAAAATGTCGGGATGCCGGTGATCGGGGTCGGCGGCGTGCGGACGACGGCCGATGCGCGCGAGTACCTGGCGGCCGGGGCATCGCTGGTCGCGATTGGCACGGCGGCGCTCGCCGATCCGCGCGTCCCCGAGCGCATCGCCCACGAGCTCGCGCGTGGCTGAGCTGATCATCGCGTTCGACGTCCCGAGCGGCCGCGAGGCGCTGGCGCTCGCGGCGCGGCTTCCCGGCCTCGCCTGGGCCAAGCTCGGCTCCGTCTTGTATGTGCGCGAAGGCCCGGCGCTCGTGCGCGAGTTCCGGGCGCGCGGCATCCGGGTGTTCCTCGACCTCAAGTGGCACGACATCCCGAGCACGGTGGCGGGTGCGGTCGCGGCTGCGGCGCCTCGCGGGCAGCGGGCTGCTCGACGAGCTCGACCCGAGCGGGGAGCGCCGGGCCGCCGTCACGGCCGGCGAGCCGACGATCTCGACCTACCACGCCTACGCCGGGCGGCTGGTCGGCGAGCACATGCGCTCCATGGGCCTGCCCACCTCGGGCCCGCCGCCGTTCGGCCCCAGGGATCGCTCGGCCTTCCTGCAGGCGCTGGACACGGCGGTGGTCCGGGCCCGGCGGAGTCTGCCGTGAGTATCGTCATTCCCGAGGACGAGCTGGAGTTCCGCTTCTATCGCGCCGGCGGACCGGGCGGCCAGAACGTCAACAAGGTGTCGACCTCGGTGCAGATGCGGTTCGACGCGCGCAACTCGCCGTCCCTGACGGAACCGGTGCGGGCGCGGCTGATGAAGCTGGCGGGCAGCCGGCTGACG
>JAUYMC010000196.1 GCA_030699545.1 Gemmatimonadales bacterium
CCGAGGCGCCGGACCTCGTCGGCGAGCGCGAGCAGCGCATCGGCCGCCGCGCCGTCCCGAGGGTCGTTGAGCCCGGCAAAGACCTGACCGAGCATCCGGCTGGTTTCGCGCGCGTCGGTGCGGAGGTGTCGGGCGACGAACCAGGCGTAGCCGACGGACAGCGCTCCGAACACCAGAGCCACGCCGACGAGGGCGGCGGGTCCGGCGCGCCGGAGCGCGGCTCTAGCCAAGACGATCCGTGCCGACGTAGGTCGCGAGCGCCGGCGGCAGGGTGACGCTGCCGTCCGGCTGCTGGTGCGTCTCGAGCAGCGCGGCGATGGTCCGCGGCAACGCCACCCCCGACGCGTTGAGGGTGTGCACGAACTCCGGCTTCTCCCCCGCGCGGGGCCGGCAGCGGATGTTGGCCCGCCGCGCCTGGTAGTCGGTGAACGTGCTCGCGCTGGAGACCTCGAGCCACTGGCCGACGCCCGGCGCCCACACTTCGAGGTCGTACGTCTTGGCGCTGGCGAAGGAGAAGTCGTTCGCCGCGAGCAGCACCACGCGGTAGGGCAGCTCGAGGCGGCGCAGCACCTCCTCCGCATGGCCGGTGAGCGTCTCGTGCTCGGCGGGTGACTCGGCGGCCCGGCAGAACCGTACGAGCTCCACCTTGTCGAACTGGTGCACGCGCAGCAGGCCGCGCGTGTCTTTACCGGCCGAGCCCGCTTCCCGCCGGAAGCAGGGCGTGTAGGCGACGTACCCCTTGGGGAGCGCGGCGCCGTCCAGGATCTCATCGCGGTGCAGGTTGGTCACGGGGACTTCGGCGGTCGGCACGAGAAAGAGGTCGTCGGGCTCGGTGCGATACGCATCGTCCTCGAACTTGGGCAGTTGGCCGGTGCCGGTCATGCTCTCGCGTCGCACCAGCAGCGGCGGCTGCACCTCGACGTAGCCGTGCTCGCGCGTGTGGAGATCGAGCATCAGCGCGATGAGAGAGCGCGCCAGCCGCGCGCCCGCTCCCAGCAGCACGGGGAAGCCCGATCCGGACAGCTTCGCGCCGCGCGGGAGGTCGAGGATGCCGAGCCGCTCGGCGATCTCCCAGTGCGGCTGGCCGCCCTTGGGCGCGGGCGTCCCCCAGGTGCGCACCACCGTCACTTCGTCGGGAACCTCGGGCAGCGGGAGATTGGGCGCGAACAGCGTCTTGGCGTCGAGGGTCGTCTCGATCTGCCGCAGCTCGGCCTCGAGCACGGCGATGCGCTCACCCAGCTTGCGGCGCGCGGCGGCGGTTTCGTCCGGCAGCTTGCCGGCCTTCGCGAGGGCGGCGTCGGCCCGCGCGGCGTCGTTGCGTTCCGCGTTGAGTTGATCGAGCTGTCCGGTGAGCGTGCGCCGTTTCATGTCCAGCGCTTCGATCTCGTCGAGCAGCCGCGTGAGCGAGGGATCGCCCCGGCGCGCGAGCGCCGCCCGCACCTGGGCGGGCGAGGCGCGCAGCAGCTTCAGGTCAATCACGACTCAGCGGTCCGGCAGGCCTGGCTCGAGCCCGCGGTATCCGCAATTCCGGTCGACGAGGATGTGAAAATCGAGGCGGCGGCCGTTGGGGCCGGACGTCGTCTCCAGGCCTAGGATTTCCAGTTTGGCGTAGTAGAACGCCGGGATGCCGAAGCTACACACCGTCTGGCGCGACTGGATGAGCACCACGTCGCCGACCGCCACGACGACGGCGCTGTCCAGCTGGTAGTCGCGCGTGGGCGCCACGAAGATGGAATCGAACTGCTCGGCGGTGATCTGCGCGCCGCTCCCGAACTCCGGCCCGAGACCCAGCGCCCGCGTAGGCAGCAGGACCGCGTTGCCGGCCGTGTCGATGTCGAACGCAAAGTCAAAGCCTAGCGCCTGGTCGGTGCGCACGGCTTGGTGGTCTTCGAGCCGGTACGCCGACGGGAGGGCGATCGCGGTACCGTGCAGCGCGTACAACGAGACGGTGTCCACGACGTTGGGGAACGCCGGCGTGGGCAGTGCGAACGGATCGCTGCAGGCCGCCAGCGCGGTCACGGCGGCTGCAGTAATGGCGGCGACAGGATGACAAGGGCGCATGGGTGTGGGGGGAACTTACAGGGCCTCGCGCAAGTGGGTCAACCCGCTGCTTGACTTCGACTTCCGCGAACCCTACGTTGCCGCCGCTATGGCGACTATCCGCGACGTGGTGGAAGCGCTCGGCCGTGCCAGCGGCGTGGACGCGGTCGTGGTGGTCGGCCGCGACGGGCTGCCGATCGATTCGCGCGTCGGAAACGGCGTGGACGCGGACAATGTCGCGGCGCTGTTGCCGTCGGCGATCCGGCAGATGGCGGAGCTGGGCGGTGCGGGCGGCCGCGGCGAATTCGGCACGGCGGTGCTCGAATTCGGCAACGGCCTCGCCGTGGTCGCCGTGCTCAACGCCGACGCCCTGCTGATCGTCCTGGTACGGCCGGGCACGAACGTCGGCTCGCTGCTGTTCGACTTACGCCGTCATCGCTCGGCCATCGCCGGCCTGCTGTGAGCGACGGGCTTCGCCTTCCATCCTCCGGTGGTCCCCACTCCACGGCACCTCCTCGTCGTTGACGACGAGCCTCATATCGGTCTCGTGCTGCGTCCCTATCTCGAGCAGCTCGGTTACCGGGTGAGCTTCGCGCGGACCCTCGCCGAAGCGCGCACCGCGCTGGACGCCACGCCGCGGGCGGACGGGCTGTTGCTCGACCTGCATCTGCCCGACGGCTCCGGGCTCGACCTGCTGCGCGATCTGCGCGCCGCGGGGGGAACCGCGCGCCTGCCCGTGCTCGTCCTCACCGCCGAAGGCGAGGAGCGCGTGCTGCGCGATGCCCAGCGCCTGGGGGCGGCGCTCGTGACCAAGCCGTTCAGTCCCACCAAACTCTCCCAGCGCATCGCGATGATGTTCGGCGACCGCGAGGGACCGAGCGAGGAGGCGCCATGAGCACCTGGGCGGCGATCCTCGCCGGCGGCTCGGGAACGCGCTTCTGGCCGCTGTCCACGGCCGAGCGGCCCAAGCAGCTGCTGCCGTTGACCGGCGACCGGCCGCTGCTCGCGCAGGCGGTCGCCCGGCTCCACGGGCTCGTGCCACCCGAGCGCATCATCATCCTGACCGGGCCGTTCCTCGTCGACCGCGTGGCCGCCGTCGTGCCCGAAGTGCCGCCGGCCAACATTTTCGCCGAGCCGCGCGCGGCCTCCACCGCCCCCGCCCTGGCGTGGGCCGCGCACTGGATCTCGAAACACGATCCCGGCGGGCAGATGCTGTCGCTGCACGCCGACTGGGCGGTGGGTGACGATACGGCGTTCCGCGCCGCGGCGACCCACGCGCTGGGCGTCGCCGCCGAGGAGGACGTGCTGGTCACCGTCGGCGTCAAACCATCGCGCAACGAGACCGGCTACGGCTACATCGTGCCCGGCAAACCGCTGGGCTCGGCCCGGCGCGTCCGGCGGTTCGTGGAGAAACCCAGTCCCGCCCGCGCGGCGCTGCTGCGGCGCCGCGGCGCGCTCTGGAACACGGGACTCTTCGCCTGGGGCGTGGCGCGGTTTCTCGGCGAAGCGGGCGCGTACGCGCACGAGCTGTCGGCCGGCTGGCCGGCGCTCAACGCCGGCGACGCGCCGCGGTTCTTCGCCGCCGTCACGCCCATCGCGGTCGACATCGCGCTCCTGGAGCGGACGGCCCGGCTGGCCGTGGTGACCGGCACGTTCCCCTGGGACGACATCGGCTCGTGGGATGCCCTGCTCCGCATCCGCAAATGCGACGCCCGCGGCAACGTGACGGTGGGCAACGTCACGCTGGGCGACGATGTCCGCCGGTCGGTGGTCTGGTCGGAAAACGAGCAGATCGCCGTCGTGGGCGTCGAGGACATGATCGTCGTGCGCGCCAACGGGCGCACGCTGGTCATGCCGACGGGCCGGGCCGAGCGGCTGAAAGCGCTCGTGCAGTCGCTGTGAGCCACGCCCTCTACCTGCTCGATCCCGAGCCCGCGCCCGCGTGGGTCCCCTTCGCCGGGATCCGTCCGATCTGCGAGCTGCGCGCGGGCGCCCACCTGATACGTGAGCGGTGGGAGACGTTCGTGGGGTGCGAGGCCACGGCGATCTTTTCCCTTCCGCATCTGGCGGGCTTTCCCGAAGCGGGCGTGCCGACGGTCGAGGCTCGGCGCGCCGTGACGGGACCGGCCGTCATCGGCTCTTCGACGTTCGCGCCGCGCGGACTCGCCCCGCACTTCCCCGAGGTCCCGGCTCGCCTGACCCACCAGGGCATCACCGTCGGGTGGGCGGTGCCGGCCGGCGCGCCGTGGAACGGCCCCGTGGCCCAGGCGCACGGCATCGAGGTGGACGGCGTGGTGCTGCGCGGTGTGCACGATCTCGTCGGCGCGCTGGAGCTGCTGCTGCGCGACGACCTGCTGCGATCCCTCGGCGATTCCGATCCGATCCCGGACGGGGCGACCGTGCTGGGCGATCCACGATGGATCTCGATCCGCGACTCCACGGTGGAACCCGGCGTCGTGTTCGATACGCGCGACGGCCCCGTGGTCTTGGAAAGCGGCGTCGAAGTCCGCTCCGGGACGCGGCTCGAAGGCCCGCTGTGGGCCGGCGCCAATGCCCGCCTGGTGGGCGGGCCCCTCCGCTGCTCGGCGATCGGCCCCTGGTCGACCGTGCGCGGCGAGATGGCAGTCACCGTGCTGCTCGGCTATGCCAACAAGGCGCACGACGGATTTGTCGGGCATTCCGTACTCGGGCGGTGGGTCAATCTGGGCGCGGGGACGATCACGTCGAATCTGAAGAACACGTACGGGACGGTCCGGCTGGACGTCGGGGGATCGAGTGTGGAAACCGGACATCAGTTCCTGGGTAGTCTCATCGGCGATCACGCGAAAACCGCCATCGGCACGCTGCTCGGCACCGGCACGATCGTGGGCGCGGGGGCCAACCTGTTCGACGACGTCCGTGCTCCCAAGTTCGTCCCGCCATTTGCCTGGGGAGGAGGAGCCCGATCAGAACGGATGACGCGGCAGGGGTTCCTCGCGGTGGCCGAGCGAGTGCTCCCACGCCGCCACGTGGTGGTGGACGACGCGACGCGGGCCTACCTGGCGCGCGCGTACGACTGGTTGACCCGATGAGCGAGCAGCAGCGCTACCGCCGGCTCGGGAAGTACGAGCTGCACATCCTCCTGGGCGAAGGCGCGATGGGAATCGTGTGGAAGGCGTACGACACCGTCCTGCGCCGCTACGTCGCGCTCAAGCTGCTCTCCAGCAGCTTCCGCAAGACCAAGAACATGCAGGAGCGGTTCCTGCGCGAAGCGCGGGCCGCCGGCGCGATCCAGCATCCCAACATCGTCACCGTCTACGATCTCGGCGAATCCGACGGCCAGCTCTTCATCGCCATGGAGCTGGTCGAAGGCCGCGACCTGAGCGACATCATCGCGCTGCGCGACCCGCTGGCGCTCGAGCGCAAGCTCGATATCGCCATCGAGGTGCTCGACGGCCTGCACTTCGCCCACCAGCGCGGTGTGATTCACCGCGATGTCAAGCCGTCGAACGTCCGGGTGATGCCGGACGGGCGCGTGAAGATCATGGACTTCGGCATCGCGCGGCTGCAGTCGGCCGATGCGACGGGCTCGGGGGCGATCGTGGGCACGCCGACGTATATGGCGCCCGAGCAGATCACGAACGGCGCGATCACGCCGGCGACCGACGTCTTTGCCGCCGGGTGCATGCTGTATGAGCTGCTGTCGTTCCAGCGGCCGTTCGTGGCGGAATCGGTGCACGGCGTGCTGTACCAGGTGCTGACGACCGACCCGCGGCCGCTGCGCACGGTGGCGCCGTCGATTCCCGCGGCGCTCGAGCGCGTGGTGGCGAAGGCGATGAACAAGGTTCCGCACGAGCGCTACGAATCGGCGGGCCAAATGCAGGGGACGCTGCTCGGGATCCGCGCCGCGTTGTCCGACGCGGGAGACGAGGCGACGCAGCCGCTGGGCATCCGGTGGACCCCGCTCCCCGCCCCGATGCTGAAGCTCGTGACGCACGCGCCGATGAAGTGGCGCATCGTGACGCTGGGCGCCCTCGCCGCCGTCGTGGTGCTGCTGCTCTATGCCCCCGGACAGCCCGCGGCCGACCCGCCGCAGCTCGCGGGCTCGACCGCCACCGCCCCGCCGGCGGCGTCCGGTGTTTCCTCCGCCCCGGCCGCCACGCCGCCGCGGCC
>JAUYMC010000201.1 GCA_030699545.1 Gemmatimonadales bacterium
TCCCCGCAGCTCGACGAGGAGCTGCGGGGTCATCCGTCCCTCGAGCGACAGGGCCAGCCATTCATCAGGGAAGGCGGTGACCGGCATAGGACGACGTCCCTAACCTAGTTGGGTCGCCGTCCGAGTCCAGTAGCCCGCGTCACAGGATGTCCCAAAAGTCGCGCGTGATGTCGAACGCCACGCGCGCACGCTGGCTTTCCATACCATAGCCCGCCTCGACGCGAAACACGCCGAGCCACTCGACGCCCACCCCCATCGTCACGCGCGCACCGGGCGTCGGGCGCCACGGCGTGCCGGCGACCGGCTCGTCGGCCCATCCCGCGGCGAGATAGGGGGCGAGCGTGATCGTCCCCGGCGTCCGCGCGTACGGTCCCGCCGCCATTCGTACGAACGGCACCGGGACGCGCAGCTCGACGTGCAGCAGCGCGACGCGCCGGCCACCCCACTCATGGAACGGATCGCCGAGCAGCGTGCCGCGGCCGCCGAGGACGAACGTCCGGTGCGGCGGCAGGTTCGCCGTCGCGAGGCCCGCCGTGCCGCGCACCAGCAGCCGGCTGCCGCCGCTCCCCACCGGCGCGAGCACGTGACCGACGCCGCTCAGCCGCGTCCACCCGGCGTCATCGCCGCCTGCGCGCAAACCGGTTTCCAGCTCGACCGCCGCCGCGACGTCGCGGCGCACCGCGAAGCCTTCGCTGCGGCGCCGAATCGCGACGGCGAGCGTCGCGTAGTCGCCGTCGCGCACGGGGGGATTGGGACGAAACGTGCCCGTCGCCGGTGCGGCGCGGATCCCCGCGGACGCGACGCGCTCGTGCGCCGCTTCGAGCCGCCAGTCGCTCCGCGCGCCGAGCGCGTGCCGCAGCGCGACGCGCACGCCCGTAGCGCGGTAGTAGTCGCCGTAGTCGTCGCCGAATTCCTGCGAGGCAATCGAATTGAGCAGCGGCGCGATGACCGGCCCGCCGACATCGCGGACCTGGCGATACGCCGCGACCTCGAAGCCGTAGGCCGACGAGACGGCCAGGAGGCCCTTGCCGCGGCGGTCGGCGAAGCCGTAGCTGAGCAGCGCCCGGATCTCGATTCGCTCGGCGCCCAGGGCCGGACGCCAGACCACGCCCGCGCCGACCGCCACGCCTTCGACACGGTTGGCGCGCACGAGATCGCTGACGCGGCGCACGCCGAGGCGCTGCGCCTTGAGGCCGCTCAGGACCCGCCGCCCCGCGATCCCGCTCGCCGCTTCGCGGACGGCGCGCAGATCCTCCTGGCGCACCGGCTCCGCGACGTCCTGGATCGCCGCGGCGAGGGAACCCGCCCAGGGGAAGGCGTCCCGCTGCACCTTGGGAAGGGCGACGATCTCGTCGCCGGCGAACCACTGGTCCGCCAGGCCGATGTTGAAGACGTAGCTGTCGATCTCCCAGCGTCCGCGGATGATGCCGCGCGCCGGGATGTCGAGCCAGGTGGCGCGGCGCCGGATCTCGATTTCCTGACGGTAGGGCAGCCAGTAGCGGCCTTCCCACAGGGCGTTGTCGAGCACCACGCTGACGTCTTCCAGCTGGGCATCGAGGTAGGCGCGCGGCGTGAAGTTGAACGCCAGCCGCACGAGATCGCCGGATTCGGTATCGATGAACAGCGTGCCGACGAGGCGCGGCTGGCTGAAGTCCTTGGGCCGCACGCGCAGCTCCACGACGCGCACGGCGCGCTGCGGCAGGAGGATGGTGCTGGTATCGCCGAGGGCGAAATCGTAGAGGTCCCGGCCGCCCTCGCCGGGGGTGAGCGGATGCGGGACGTCGCGGACTTCGTCGCCCTCGCCGAGACGCACGACGCGGCCGAAATTGTTCTGCACAATCCCGAGGTGGTCGCGATGATAGTTGATGTCGGTGGGCAGCTGCGCGCCTTCACGCCATCCCACGATGCGCTGCTTGCTGAGCCTCGGCGCCTTCCAGTACACTTCCAGCTCCAGCTGGTCGGCTTTGACCAGCCGCGGCGGCTCGGTCAGGCCCTCCCCGAATTGTCCGAGGAAAAAGACGAACCCGTGAGCCTGTGCCTTGTAGTCGCGGAGCGCGGTATCGACGGCGGCGCGCTCGCGCCGCCGCGATGCGCGGTCGGCCAGCGCCAGGGCCGCGGGGCTGTTCCAGTCCTGCGCGGCGACGCCGCCGCCCACGGCCAGCAGCACCGCCGCCACGAGTGCACTCCGATGCATGTCCGCGAAACCTAGCGCATGACCGACCCTCGCGCCGCCTTCCTGGCCAGCGCCGAACACGGCGGCATCGTCCCCGTCGTGCGGGAGGTCGTGATGGACGCCGACACCCCCGTCGCGGCGTTCGCCAAGATCGCGCGCCCCCCCTTCGCGTTTCTGCTCGAATCGCTGGTCGGCGGCGAGCGGTGGGCCCGTTACACCTTTCTGGGAACCGAGCCGCGCGAAGTCTGGCGCTACCGCGGGTCCGGCATCGATCACTGGACGCCGGCGAGCGGCTGGACCGCGGCCGGTGAGACCACCGACCCGATCGGACACCTGGCCACCCGGCTGCGTGCGCTGCCGGCGGTCACGCTCCCGGGTGGGAGACTGCCGCGCTTCGCGGGCGGGGCGGTGGGGTTCTGGGGATACGATCTGGCGCGCACCATCGAGCGCCTGCCGCGCGCCCCCGCCGATACCCTGGGCGTTCCCGACGCGATGGTGATGATCACGGGGTCGCTGGTGATTCTCGACAACCTGTTCGGCCGGGCGATCCTGGTGGCGAACGTGGAGGTCCCCGCCGGCGCGAGCGCGGCG
>JAUYMC010000203.1 GCA_030699545.1 Gemmatimonadales bacterium
CCCGCGTCCCTCATTCGACCTTGGCTCGAATCGTGACCGGGGAGCGTGGCGCGACCCCCGCCGTGGCTCAGGCGCTCGAGGGCCTCCTCGGCCGCTGGGGTCGCCAGTACGCATCGGCGGCGCGGCGCCTCCACACCGCCCTCAAGCGCCGGGCTCCCCAAGCGTAAGAACCGTCCTTGCGGGCGCCCCGTGATGGCGACAACTTGTTGCCATATCCGGGACGCTCTCACCATCCTTCTGCGCCAGATTCTCCGGGGCGTACCCGGCAGTCTGAGTGCCCTCGCCCGCGAGGCCGGCGTGCCGCGCTCGACGCTGGCGCGCGTCGCCGCGGGGGAGCTTGAAGCAAGCCCCGAACTTGTCGCGGCAGTCGCGGACGCCCTGGCACGCTGGAGCGAGACCTGCACGACGGGGACGCGACGGCTGCGCGCCGCGCGCGAGCGGCGGGCGTCGTGACGATCGCAGCGGCAACGTCGGTCCCCGACGAAGGCGTCGGTGAGCATCTGCGAAATGCGCTCGCCGTGCTTGTGCCACATCTCGAACTCGGCGGGCTCGAGGTCGAACTCGCAGCCGACCTTGACGCGGTGCGCGCCCGGCTCGAGCGCGCGCTCGGGGCCCTGAACGGGCGCGAGGCACCGGCACCGAGCGTGGCCCCCGGGGCGACGGGGCACCCCGTGCGCGCCATGCTAGAGCTCACTTGGGCAGCGTCCTGCGCGTGGCTCGCCGACGTCTGGCGCGCGGGCCGCTCACCGACTGTCACAGAGCTGGTCGCGGCATTGGCGGACGTGCGGGCGGTGTCACGCCGACGCGGCGCGCGCGACTGCGCGCGTCACCCGGCGATCGTCGGTGACCTAGTGGGCCCGCCGACACGGACGCCCGTTCTAGCCTCGTCCTGGGTCGCGGTAGCAGGCCCGGCGTGCTGCCCCATTTTCGCCCCTTCCTGCCGCAAAAACGCCCTAGTTCCGATCACGGGGATCGAGAATCTTAGGGATGCCGTTGACCCCGGCTCCTTACGGGGGGCCCGCGGTCACATCCGTTCACCTGTCCGAGGACACCATGACACGCCCGATCGCCTCCCGCCTTGGCTTCCTGGCCCTGCTTCTCGCGCTCACCGTGACCCGCTGCGGCGGGGATGGCGCCGGGCCCTCTCAGCCTACCCCGGCCGCGATCGCCCTCGTGTCGGGCAATAGCCAGGCCGACACCGTCGGCCAGGTGCTCAATCAGCCGCTCGTCGTGCGCGTAACAACCTCAGCCGGCGCGGGCGTGCCTGGAGTATCCGTCTCGTGGGCCATGACCGCCGGTGGCGGCACGCTCTCCGGCTCCACGATCGCCACCGACGCGAACGGCCAGGCTTCAGTAACGTGGACCCTCGGCACGACTGCCGGGACGAACAACAACACCGCCACGGCGACCGTGAGCGGGCTCGCGGGGTCCCCGGTGACGTTCATGGCTACAGCCAATCCCGGCCCGGCCACCCAGTTCGTCCTCACTTCCGGGAGCGGTCAGACTGGTGCCGCTGGCCAGCCCCTTCCGCAGCCGCTCATCGTTGGGGTGAAGGATCAGTACGGAAACGCCGTGAAGGATGTGGCGGTCACGTGGGCCGTCACCGCGGGTGGTGGCGGCGTCTCCGCCAGTTCCGTCGCGACGGACGCGCTCGGCAGTGCATCGGTGACGTGGACGCTCGGCACGACAGCCGGGACGAACAACAACACCGCCACGGCAACCGTCGCCGGCTTGACGGGCTCACCCACCACGTTCACGGCAAGTGCAACGCCGGGTCCAGCGTCGCATCTCACGTTGGTTTCCGGTGATGCGCAAACCGCACAGGTCGCGCAGACCCTTGGGCAGCCGCTTGTCGTGGCGCTTCGAGATCAGTACGGGAACGGGATCACCGGCGTCGCCGTGAGCTGGGCCGCGGTCTTGGGTGGCGGCTCGGTCTCCGCCTCGTCCGTGCCGACCGATGCGGAGGGGAAGTCCTCGGTCAGCCGGACGCTGGGCACCACGGCAGGAAACCAGACGACGGGCGCGACGGTCACCGGAGTTGGCGGATCGCCCGTCACCTTCACGGCCACCGCCGATCCCGGCCCGGCCACCCAGCTCGCCATCGCCAGCGGCGACAATCAGACCGCCCCTGCGGCCACGAGTCTCCCTCTGGCCCTGAACGCCCGTGCTGCGGACACCTACGGGAATGGGGTGTCGGGGATCACCGTGAGCTGGTCCGTCGTCACGGGGGGCGGGACGCTGTCAGCGGCCACATCCCAGACCGGCACTGACGGTGTCGCAACAATCCAGTGGACCCTCGGCCGCTTCGCGGGGACCCAGACGGCGACTGCAGCGGCGGGCGCACTTCAGGGCTCGCCCCGAACCTTCACCGCGACGGCGACCCCGAACGCGACGATCAGCGGGACCGTGACCTTGACCAACGCCTACCTCGCTCCGCCCCAAGCTGCGAAGGTCGCCGCGGTTGCAGACGCGGTTGCTGCCCCGCTCTTCCAAAGCCCCAAGCCGTCGCCGACCGGCGGCATCAGCGAACTCAGCCGAGCGGCATCGGGCGGCGCGCTGGCCAGGACCCCGTCCCGATCGGAGTACGTCCCTGGTGAGCTGGTCGTCACCTTCCGGGCCGGGGCGCTTGGGGCGCCGCGGATCGGATCGCTCGCGCTCGCGGCACCGGCCACCGCGAAGGCGGTCGCCGCCACGATCCGTTCCCTGCTCACCGCGCGCGAGGCGGCTGGACAGTTGCGCACGACAGGTATCTCCCCCGCGGTCCTCGCCGCACGAGTCCAGGTGGCGGATCCTGCGCGGCTTGACGAGGTTCTTGCGGCATTGCGGCAGGACCCGGCCGTAGCTGCGGTCGAGCGCAACCAGATGCGATATGCCTCTGGCTTCGGCGGCACGCCGACGCTCCCTGCGACTACGGCCAACGACCTGCTCTACCCATTACAAGCTTGGCACTACGCGATGATCGACCTACCCCAGGCGTGGGACATCACGCGGGGGAGTGCGTCCGTGCTCGTCGCAGTCATCGACGACGGTATCCGGTTCGACCACCCGGACATCGCGGGCAACCTGACCGCTGATGGATTCGACTTCGTGTCAAACGTGATCGTGCCGGTGTGCGCTGGGGGAACCGTCGGCGCGGCGGGCGACGGAAACGGCTACGACTCTGAACCGAGGATCCCTGTGGTCTACGATTACGATGCCGTGCTGGGCTGTGTGGTCGGGTCGAAGCCGGACGGCGGCCACGGTCTGCATGTGGCCGGCACGATCGGTGCGGTCGGGAACAACGGCGTCGGTGTGACGGGAGTGAACTGGACCGTGCGGATTCGTCCGGTGCGGGCACTTAGCTCGCTCGGGTCAGGGAGCAACTACGACATCGCCCAGGCGGTGCTGTACGCCGCGGGGCTGCCAGCGGACAACGGGGCGGGGGGCACGGTCGCACCCGCGAGCGCCGCTCGCGTCATCAACATGAGCCTCGGCGGGCCCGGCGTGAGCACCGTGATGCACGACGCCATCATCCAGGCGACCACCGCGGGCGCGCTGGTCGTGGCCGCAGCTGGCAACGACGGCACGTCCACACCCAACTATCCCGCGGCCTTCGACGAAGTGCTCTCGGTGTCCGCCGTGGGGCCCGACGCGGTGCTCGCCTCGTACTCGACGTTCGGCTCGACCGTGGACATCGCAGCCCCGGGCGGCGATCTCGCAGACGGTGGCTGCAGCTACGGGGTCACTTCCACGTGGTGGGATTTCGCCACCACGGCGCCGACGTACAACTGCATCCAGGGAACCTCGATGGCCGCACCACACGTGACCGGCGTTGCGGCACTCCTCCTGGCACAAAGCCCGGGCTTGACCGCTGCCGCCCTCCGCGCGCGCCTCACGAGCTACGCCATCGACGTGGGCGCCGCGGGCCGCGACGACTCCTACGGCGCGGGGATCGTGAATGCGCGGAACAGCCTGACCCAGAGTTTCGCCCCGCCACGGCAGGTCTACGCCCGACTGTACGACGCGCTCTCCGGCGCCGCCGTTGGCACGAGCTTGACCCAGCCCGACGGTTCCTATGCCTTCACCGCTCTTCCCGACGGGTCGTACTACATGTATGCGGGCCAGGACGAAAGCGGCGACCAGCGGATTGGTGAACCTGGGCGGCGCTGGGGCGCATACGGCGGTTCGCCGGTGCCGACAAGCCTTGGTGTGAGCGGCGCGGGCACGTACCCGGCGTCGTTCACGATCGGCTTCCCGGTGGAGCTCGAGTCCAACGACACCCCGGCGCTCGCCGACGCGCTCCCGGTTGGGGGATACCTTACCGGCTTCACGAGCTCGACCTCGGACGGGGATTACTCGCGCGTGCGCGTGGCGCAAAGTGGTCAGTACACGTTCGAAACCTCGGCCGTGGACGGCGCGTGTGGTTTCGCACTCGAAGGGGACACCATCCTCGAGCTGTTCGACGCGGCTGGAAACTTACTGGCGTCGAACGACGACATCAGCTTCAGCACCTACAACCTCTGCTCCCGGATCTCGATGTCCCTCTTGGCAGGTACGTACTACGTGCGGGTGAGCCCCTATTTCACCGGGCCCGGGCGCTACCGCGTGCAGGCGCGGTCGGGGCCGTGAGGCTGCGCACGGTCTGTGCGGCGGCGTTGGCGCTCGGCTGCCGCGCCGCACCGCCTCCGCCACCTGAGCCGCCCGACCTTGCGGCGCGTCGTGCCCAGGTCCTCGCGCTCATCGGCGAGCCGCGCTGTGAACGAGTGGAGCAATGCCGCGCGGTGCCGCTCGGCGCCAAGCCGTGCGGCGGGCCGTGGAGGTACGTGGTGTTCTCGACGGCGACCGCCGATTCGGTTCGGCTGGTCGCGGCAGCGGCCGAGCACACGGTGCTCGAGGCCGAGCAAAACCGCCGGACGGGCGCGGTCTCGGACTGCCGGTTCGTGGCCGCACCGACTCTCAGCTGCTCGCGGGGCTACTGCGTTTCAGGGAGCAGGTAGGGGCCCGCGGATTCCATGTTCGCGCACCGCGCGAGAGCCTGACAGCAGAAGGACTCCGGTCGGCCTCTGCCGCGGAGAGCGAATCGCCCTGCGATCTGCGAGTCCAGCGTCGGCCCCTTCCGCCTACCGCCGGCCGCGATCGCGTACCCTTCCGAGCCCTACGCCGTGGGGGCCACGCGCCGGGCCACGTCGCCGGCGAGGCACCCCGCCCCAAGGACGCGAAGCCGCTCCACGACGCCCGCCTCGGGGAGAATCTCTCGCGGCAGAATGAGGGCCTCGATGCCGGCCGCGCGCGCGCGGCGAGCGCCACCGGTAACGCACCCGCACGGGGCGGATCGCTCCCTCGAGCCCCAGCTCGCCCAGCACCGCGATCCCCCTGAGACGCTCGGCGGACACCTGCTGGGTGGCGGCGAGAATGCCAAGGGCAATGGGCAGATCGAAGGCCGACCCGTCTTTGCGAATGTCGGCCGGGCGAGCCACACAACGCACTGAAACGACGGATGCCCATGATCCGCGTGCGGGAGAGGCTGCCGGCGGTTAGGGCGGCGATGCCCCGCACCTAGCAGCGAAGCAGCGGCAACCGCTATATTGCCCCTAACTGTGCACCACTAGGGGAAAATGACAGCACCGGAGCAATGGGCGTTCCGTGCCCTCGACGCTGGCCGCGTCTTCACTCCCAACACGCCAATAGATGAGAAATCAGTATTCTCGGGTCGAAAGGCCCAGATTCGGCGCGTCATCGATGTTGTGAACCAGAAGGGGCAGCACGCCATGATTTTCGGAGAGAGGGGGGTAGGCAAAACGTCACTCGCGAACGTCATTGGCGACTTCTTGGGAGGCATGGGCGGCGAGATTGTGGCGCCGCGCGTGAACTGCGACGGCAACGATACGTTCGCCTCGACGTGGCTCAAGGTCTTCGACCAGATCGAATTGATCCGGAATCGAACCCCGTTGGGGTTTGGAAGAGCCGGTCAGGACACGTCAACGTACGGAGCGAGTGCCCTATTCGGTGACGCTCCCCCAACGCCGGATTCTGTTCGCCGGGTGCTCACCACCATGTCGGAAGGCGCGCTCCCGATCCTCATTGTTGACGAGTTCGATCGGCTGAAGCAGGAGCCTAGACGGGCCTTCGCCGACGCAATCAAGAACCTTTCTGACCATGCCGTTCGTGCTACCGTCGTCTTGGTAGGCGTGGCTGACAGCGTCGATCAGTTGATCGAAGAGCACCAGTCCGTCGCCCGAGCCTTGGTACAGATCCAGATGCCACGAATGCCGGCGGGGGAGATCACGACCATCGTCCAGACGGGCCTCCAGCGCTTGGAGATGACCATTGCTGAGGACGCGCTACGTCGGATCGTGCTCCTTGCCCAGGGCCTGCCTCACTACGCGCATCTGATCGGCCTTCACGCTTCAAGAGTGGCCCTCGACACCCATTCCACCGACGTCACACTCGCCGTGGTAGACCAGGCAATCACAAAAGCCATCGAGGACGCGCAGCAGTCCATCCGGAACGCGTACCACTCGGCGATCCGGAGCTCGCGCAAGCACAACCTCTTCGGTGACGTACTCCTCTCGTGCGCCCTTGCCAAGACCGATGAGTTGGGGTTCTTCGCCGCCCAGGATGTCAGGTCGCCCATGCGGAAGATTACGGGCAAGGACTACGACATCCCCACGTTCGCACAGCATCTGAATGAGTTTTCGGACGCCAAGCGCGGGAAAATTCTCAAGAAGACGGGACAGACGCGGCGGTACAGGTATCGGTTCTCCGACCCCCTCATGCAGCCGTTTGTGATCATGCAGGGCGTCGTGGCGCACAAGATACCTGCGGGCTTCCTGCAACAGGGCGACGACAGCGCGGCGTAGCCTAGTGCCCCTTGTGGGGTTTCCTCTTCAGCTGCTCCTTGCCCTTCACCGGCTCGGGTTTCGCCATGCCGCCGAACAGGGCGGGCGTCGCCGATGCAGCTTCCCTGACCTGCGGCGCCGGCGGCGGCGCCCGCTTCGACTGACGGTAACGCCGGGAACGGTTGACCGGCCGTTGAACGTCATCCGTGATTGTATGTTGCATGGGCGTCATCCTGTGGGATTGGCCGCCGTGGCCCGGCCCGTGGCCGTACCGGGGTAGCGGGGAGCGCGTGGACTTTTCGGACAGCGTAAAGCTCGAAGCGAAACGGCGGGCGCACTTCGCCTGCGTGTGGTGTCAGCGGACCGAGTTCTTCATCCAGGTCCACCACATCATTCCGCAGGAGGTGGGCGGCCCGGCGACGATCGACAACGCCGCGCCGCTGTGTCCAGGGTGTCACACGAACCTCGGCGGGAACGCGGACCTGCGAAAGCAGCTGCGTGAGCGGCGGGACTGGTGGTGGGACTTCTGCAAGAATCGCGCGGCGCCGACCAACGCGATCAGTCTCGAACACACGAACCAGTTGTTCGAGCGCCTGAAAACGGTCGAGGCGCAGGGGCAGCGAAGCGAGCAGCTGCTCGGCGAGCTTAAGGACATCGTCCTGAGCGCCGAGGACAAGCGCCGCGTCGCCGTGAGTTCGGCCCGGACGGTGGGGGAGCTGTCGGACCTCACGACGAGCCCGTCGACCGTTTTCGGCGGCGACGTCTTTGGTAAGATCGGCCGAGCCATTAAGCCGATCGGACCATCCACAAAATAGCGGCGGACCGGCGCCATAGGACCTCGCGTTGGGAATAGGCTCTCATCTTAAGGGGAACTGGGCGACCTGGCTGATCGGTGCGATCGGCCTCGCGGGCACCGCGTACTTCTATTTCCAGTCGGTGGAGAAACGCGATCCCGTCTTCGTGGTGGACCCTACCCGGACGGAGATTGTCAGCCGCGCCCGGGTGGAGACCGCGCCGATCCGCGTCCTTCGTCAGGACGGCCGACCCGTTTCCGCGGACCTGTACGCCATACGCTTTTACTTCTGGAACGCGGGCCGGCGGTCGATTCGTCCTGAGAATGTGCTCGACACGATCCGACTCACGATCGACTCGACGGCCGAAATCCTCGACTACAAGATTCTAAAAACCTCCCGCGCCATAACTGCGGCGCAGCTGCACGCCGGCGCCGGAAGCGTCGCCCTGCGCTCTCTTGTAGTGACCTTCCGAATACTCGAGCGCGACGACGGGTTCACGGGACAGATCATGTATGAAGGTCCTGGTCACGCGGCGCTGCGAATCTCGGGGCTGGTCGAGGGCGTTCCGAACGGCGTCATGGACGCTTCGAACCCGGGCTGGCTAAGAAGCGTACGCATGTGGGATACCGGCCTGTTTGCGGCAATCGGTTTTCTGGGGCTCGTGACGTTCGGCCTCATCGCACTGCTCTACCACGTCGCGACGGGGAAGGCTACCACGAGGGTCGATGCAGCTTCCGGGGCGCCGCCGGTGCCGAGTTATGACCAGGTTGCTCGCCTGCGCAATCGGGAACGTCGTCCCATGCGTCCGGGCGAACGAGTGGGCGTATCGCTCATGTTGGTAATCATGCTGGCGTTCATTGGTTTTGGATTTTACCGCGCCTTCCAAGTTGGGCAGAGGGATGCCCAGCAACGGTCCGTCAACGCGGTTCCTGCGGCCATGCTTCCTTGATCGAACGACAGACCCTCTTAGTCGTCGGCGCCGGTGCGAGCATCCCGTTCAAGTTTCCGTCGGGACGGGAGCTCGTCACCGCCGTCTGCGCGGGCCTACGCAAGGACAACCGGCAACTATTCCAGCTTCTGCGCGCGTGCGGCTTCGGCGCGGAGCAGATCGTCGCGTTCCGGGACGCGCTCGCGAGGTCTGGGCGCCCGTCGGTCGACCGATTCCTCGAGTTTCGCACCGAGTTCATGGCCGTCGGCAAGACAGCGATCGCGGCGACGCTCATCCCGTTCGAGGGTGAGGACGCCCTGTTCGGCAGCGACCGCAACTGGATCGAGTACGTCTGGCACCAGCTCGGCGATCTCCACGACATCGCGCAGGGTCAGCTCTCAATCGTCACGTTCAACTACGACCGCGCCATCGAGCACTACCTGCTTACCGTACTGCAGAGCGCACACGGTGTCACCCCAGAAAAGGCGACGCGGTATGTTCAGCAGGCGATCCCGATCATTCACGTGTACGGCGAGCTAGGCGGCCTTCCTCTATTAGACGGTCGGGGCGCGCGCCCCTATCAGCCCGCCGATCCGAGGAGCGCGCCGGCGGTCGCGTTCGCCGCCAAGGACTCGATCAAGATCGTCCACGAGGGGGTCGACGATAACCTGGCGCTCGGGCGCGCGCGGCAACTCGTAACAGAGGCCAACGTGATCTGCTTCCTAGGATTCGGTTACCTGCCGGAGAACCTCAAACGTATTGGAATCCACGATCGCAAAGCCGACGCGATCGTTTGGGGGTCGGCCCATGGGGTTGGGCACGCACAGCGCCACGAGATCGACCGCATTTTTAAGGAGGCGGCGGGTAAGCAGCCGATCATCCTCGGCGGCCCGGCTGATGACGCGTTGGAGTTCTTGCGCCAGCACCCCGTATTCGCGCCGTGAGGTATCGCGCTAGACTGCCACGCTGGTGCTCCTCGTCGTTGTTCAAAATACTCCGGGTAGAGAAAATCATCTCCTAGGACCGACGGACAAAAAGTCGCTTGTCTCAGCCTAACAGGCTCGCGCCCCCTGCGATTACGACTGCCCCACTTTCTAATGCTCGGCTCGCCGCCGTTGACCCGTGCCCCTAAGCCGCCTACTTGTATAGTAGGAGTTGTATTTTCGGCCCGGCGCCGCAGAGGCGCGAAGGGGACATCCCCGTTGACCGAGGTGGCGGACTGGTCATCCGCTACGGGCCCCACAGGAAGTGCGACGAAACACCCTCGTACAGCGGCGCCACGACGCTTCGCCGGCGAACCAGCGGAGGACAGCCCTGCTGAGTGACGCCCGGACGGGTCGCGGAAACTGGCGGTGGAACTGGCGGTTGACGGCGGCTAGAACAAGATCCGCGCGACCACGTAGCCGACACCCCCCAGCATCACGCCGAACAGCATCATCTGAGCGAGGTATCCCACCCGTCCCACGCGATTTAGGCGCCAGTTATCTTCGTGAACCCGCGCCAAGGCCATTTTGTTTGATGGATGAGCGCCTCACTCGAATCATCACAGACATGATCCGCACAGAGCGGAGTCGCCGCAACGACCTCGTGCGCGCTGCCTTCCACGCCGGCGGCCCGCTGCCGCCGATAGGGCACAGTCGCCGACACCTCGGAGCGGAGCAGATTGCTACGGACGAGTACGAAGCCCGCGCTGACTCCTGGCTGACGATCGTGCGCCGGACGTTCTCCGAGGCCGCCGTTGCATGGGCCGGGGAAACTGCCGCGGACGTAACGACGCTCCTCACCGCGGAGCTCGCGACCGACTGGGACGTCTTGCTCCGGGCATGCTACTCCTGGGTGGGACGTGAAGTCCCCTCGTCGAGCCCTACCTTCGAGTTCGTCCGTGGGCGCGCCGCCGATCACGTCCGGCAGGAGATCGAACTGTCGGTCCTTGCGCAGGACCGCACCCGGATTCCGGTTTCCGAGCAGCTCCTGGCCCCGCGCTACGCTGCGGCGCGCACTCCA
>JAUYMC010000207.1 GCA_030699545.1 Gemmatimonadales bacterium
CCGAGCGCGAGGGTGGCGGCGAGACGCCGCGCGGGATCAGCGTCGCCGAGCCAGGTGTGGGCCACTGCGGGCACGAGCACGAGTCCTGTCAACGCGGCGTGCAGCCGCGCCGGGCCCGCGAGATAGGCGCCCCGCACGAGAAAGGCGCGCACCGCCGGCGCGGGAAGCGGCGGCTCCGCGGCCTCGTCGAGAGCGCGCGCCAGCGCCGCGGCGTCGGGGAACCGCGCCGCGGGATCCTTGGCGAGGCAACAGTCCACGACCTGCGCGAGGCGCGGAGGGACCCCCGGCACCACACTCGCGAGCGGCGGCGCCGGCTTCGTGATGTGCAACTTGAGCAGCGCCGCGTCGGACGTGGCCACGAACGGCAACCGCCCGGCAACCGCGTAGAATCCCACGACACCCAGGGAATAGAGGTCACTGCGCGCGTCCGCCGGCTCGCCGCGCGCCTGTTCGGGGCTCATGAACGCGGGCGTCCCGACGACCCACGCCGCCCGAGCGGGTCCCTCCTGGGTCACGTAGGCGATTCCGAAATCGGTGAGCTGCGCGCGGCCGGTGGCGGTGTCGAGCAGGATGTTCTCGGCCTTGACGTCGCGGTGCACGACCCCGCACGCGTGCGCGTAGGCGAGCGCCTCGGCCATCTCGCGCAGCAGTCGCGCCGCGTCGCCGGGCGCGAGCGGACCGGCGCGCGCGACGCGCTGCGAAAGGGTTTCTCCCGCCACGTAGCCCATGGCGAACGCCACCCACTCGGGCGCTTCGTGCACCGCGTAGATCGGCACGATGTTGGGATGCGCCAGCGCCGCCGCGGTGCGCGCTTCCCAGAGGAAGTGCTCGCGCCGCGCCGGGTCGGCGGCGAGGTCGGGGGGCAGCACCTTGATCGCGACGGGCCGGCCGAGCCGCATGTCGCGCGCGAGATAGACGGCGCCCATGCCGCCGCGGCCGACGCGTGTCTCGATCTCGTAGCGGCCCGCGAGCGCGCGCCGGATCACGGAGAGATGTGTCTCGGAAACTGCCTGCATGCCACGACGCTATACCCGGCATGCCGCCGCGGGTTCGGCTCCCGCTGGAACCTAGCTCGCGCCGCGGCGTCGCAGGGCGGCGGTGCCCACCCGGTACAGCAGCACCATCACCACGACGAGCAGGATCGCGCCGGGCCACGTCCGCTCGTGCGTCCCCCAGAACGCCAGCACGTCGCCGCGCCCGGCCGCGACGATGGGAATCGCGAGCAGGATGCCGAGCAGCGCCTCCCCCGTGATCAACCCGGCCGAGAAGAGCAGGCCGTTGCGCTCGCCGGTGGTTTGCGCCTCGGGGTCCACCGCGGCGCCGGCCGCCCGGCGCTTCGCGAACGTCCGGCCCGTCGCCCAGGCGATCACGCCGCCCAGCCCGATGGCGACCGACAGCTCGAGCGGCAGATAGATGCCGACCGCGACCGCCAGCACCGGCGTGCGGAACCCGCTGCCGCGCCGCTCCAGCACCACGTCGAGCGCGATCACGGCTGCGGCCACGATCATACCGGTCACGACCATGGCCCACGGCAGGCCGCCGCGGAACACGCCGCCCGCGACGGCGGCCATGAGCGTCGCCTGCGGCGCGGCGAGCGGGTTGGGATGCGCCTCCGTGGGCACGCCGATCCCGTACGCCTTGAGCAGCAACGTGAGGACCGGCGCCATCACGAACGCCGCCGCCACCACACCCACGGCCTCCATGATCTGCTGGGCGACCGGCGTGGCGCCGAGGATGCGGCCGGCCTTCAGGTCCTGCAGCGTGTCGCCCGAGATGGCCGCGGCGCATGCCACCACGGCGCCGATCAGCACCGCCGCCGCCGGGCCGACCACGCTCTCCGTGCCGAGGAACAACGCCAGCAACAACGCGGACGTGAGGATCGTCGCGATCGTGACGCCCGAGATGGGATTGTTGGACGATCCCACGAGGCCCGCCATGTAGCCGGCGACGGCGGAGAACAGGAAGCCCGCGACGAGCATGATCACCGCCATAACGGCGGCGACCCACCACACGCCGGTGATCGCGTGAAAGACGAAGAACAGCGGGACGGCCGAGACCGCGATCCCGATGCCGACCCACTGCATCGGCACGTCGCGCTCGGTCCGCGCGACTGTGGACGAGGCGCCGCTGCGCCGCGCGCGGTACGCCTCGAGCCCCGAGCGGATGCCGCGGATCAGACTGGCGCGCACGCGGATCAGGGTCCAGACGCCGCCGACCACCATCGCGCCCACGCCGATGAACCGCGTCTGGCGCGACCACAGCCGCCCGGCCGCCTCGACGGCGCTGTCCGCCTCGGGCAGGCCCTGGAGCGAGCCCACGATGGGGATGGCGACGAACCAGTTGAGCGCGCCGCCGAGGAAGATCAGGATCGCGATGTTCAGGCCGACGATGTAGCCCACGGCGACCAATGCGGGCGACAGGTTCGTCCCGAAGTAGGCGACGGTGCCGCCCACGTGGCGCGCCGTCTCGAGCACGCCGCCCCACAGCCGCAGTCCCGTGTCGCCGAGCTTGAACAGCGCGCCGATCGCCGCGCCCGAGGCGATGAAGCCGATCCCGGCGCCGCCCTTGTCGCCCACCTTCAACACTTCCGCGGTCGCCACCCCTTCGGGGAAGCGCAGCGGGTTCTCGACGATCAGCGCCCGGCGGATCGGGATGGTGAACAGCACGCCGATCATGCCGCCCAGCGCCGCGATGATCGTCGTCTCCCAGTAGTTGAACTGCGTCCAGGCACGGAGCATGATCATCGCGGGGATCGTGAAGATCACGCCCGCCGCGAGGCTCTCGCCGCTCGACGCCGCGGTCTGCACGATGTTGTTCTCGAGGATGTTGGCGTTGCGGAACATCCGGAGCACGGCCATCGAGATCACGGCGGCGGGGATGGACGCCGAGACCGTGATCCCCGCGAACAGCCCGAGGTAGGCGTTGGCGCCGCCGAGGATCACCGCCAGCAGCACGCCGAGAATGATGGCACGGAGCGTGATCTCCGGCAGGCTGGCCGACGCCGGGACGTAGGGCGCTTCTTCGATTACCTTTGCCGGCCCGTAAGACTGCATCGCGCGCTCCGTGGCGGGGGTTGGAACAGACCAATGTCCGAGGCACGAGGAGGGGTGTCAATGACGATGGCGACCGTGGGCTTCCTGAAGCGCCTGCTCGACACGCCCGGCCCGTCGGGCTTCGAGCAGCTGCCGGCGCGCGTGTGGCGCGACGAGGTGAAGACCTTCGCCGACGACGTGCGCGCCGACGTCCACGGCAACTCCATCGCCACCCTCAATCCCAAGGGCAAGCCGCGCCTGATGCTCGCGGGCCACATCGACGAGATCGGCGTCCAGATCACGCACATCGACGACGACGGGTACCTCTACTTCAGCGGGATCGGCGGCTGGGACTCCCAGGTGCTCGTGGGCCAGCGCGTCGTGCTGCTCGGCCGGGGAGGGCCGGTGCGCGGCGTGATCGGCAAGAAAGCCGTCCACGTGATCAAGAAGGACGATCTCGACCGCGTCACCAAGATCACGGATCTCTGGATCGATATCGGCGCGGAGAATCGCGACGAGGCGGCCGAGCGGATTCGCGTGGGCGATCCCGGCGTGCTCGACACGACGGTGTTGGAGTACCCGCATGGCCGCATCGTCTCGCGCAGCATCGACAACCGGATCGGGGCGTATGTCGTCGCCGAAGCGTTGCGGCGCCTCGCGGCCGATCGGCCGAAGCACGCGGCGGTGTTCTCGGTCGCCACGACGCGCGAAGAGATCGCCTGGTCGGGGGGCGGCGCGCGCACCAGCGCCACAGGAATCGATCCCGACGTCGCGCTGGTCGTGGACGTCACCCACGCGACCGACTATCCGGGCGCGGAGAAGAAGCACGCGGGAGACCACCGGCTGGGCGGCGGCCTGGTGCTCACGCGCGGCTCGTCGGTCAGTCCGGTCGTCTACGATCTCCTGGTGGAATGCGCGGAGCAGCGCGAGATCCCCTTCACCGTGCATGCGTCGCCGCGCGACACCGGCACCGACGCCGATGCGATCTTCAACGCACTGCGGGGGATTCCGACGGGGCTGATCAGCGTGCCGAACCGCTACATGCACAGCCCGAACGAGATGGTGGCGCTCGAGGATCTGGATCGCGCGGCGGAGCTGCTGGCGGCGTTCGCGCGGAAGCTCGAGCCCGCGACCGACTTCATCCCGCGCTAGGTAGGTTTTCGCTTCAGGTCGAGAAGGGCCGCGAGGGCCGCGGCCCGCACGTTCTTGTCGCCGTCCGCCGTCAGTCCCTCGAGCGTCCCCACGGCCGCGGGGGTGGCGGCGAGCCGCAGCGCTTCCACCGCCGTCGTCCGCAGCGCCGACGATTTCCGCCCGAACAGCTTGCCGCCGGGTTGCGCGAACTTGATCAGCGCCTGCACCGCCGCGGCGCTGCCGATCCGGCCGAGGGCCAGCATCAGCTCCTTTTCCACGTTCTCGTCTGCTTCCTCTTCCATCGCGACGACGAGCGGCATCGCGAGCGCGCTCGACCGGCGGCCGCCGACGCCGAGCGCGGCCTGGATCCGGACTTCGGGCGACTTGTCGCGCAGCGCGCGCCGCAGCGGCTCGGCCGCGCCGCGGCTGCCGATCTTGGCGAGCGCCAGCGCGACCGCTTTGCGCACCCGCTCGTCGGTGTGATCGAGCTGCTGCGCGAGCGCGGGGACCGCGTCTTCGAGCGCCAGCTCTCCCGCCAGCTCGGCCACGTTGCGGACGACGAACCACTGGTGGTGGCCGAGCATGTGCACCAGCTGATCGGTGCCTTCTTTCATGCCCGTGAGCGCCACGAACACGCCGCGCCGCTCTTCGACCGTCGGCGCCGCCACGAGGAGATCGAGCAGCACTTCGACGCCGTCTTCCCCGGCCCGGCGCAGGGCCGCCAGGGCATCGTCGCGGTGCCCGGGCGCCCCCGCGAGCTGCGCGATCGCCTCGAGCACCGACTTCGTGTACATCCGCTTCAGCGCAATCGAGTACTGGCGGCGCCGCGTCGCATCACTCACCTGCTGCTCGGCGCTCACGACGCCCGTCAGGATGTCGAGCACCTGGGCGACGCGGCTCTGCCGCATGGCGGTTTCGAGCTGGCGGCCGAGCACGGCCAGCAGATCTCCCACCTGCGGTCCGTCGGGCCGGCGCGCGAGCTCCGCCATCAGCTCGCCCGTGGGCCGCGTCGCGGCGGTCGCGGGTGAGAAGCCCGCGCTCAGACTGTCCTGCACGATCGACGGCACGTCGGCGGGCGCTGCTGGAGGAGGCGTCGCGTGATACAGCAGCGGAATGCCGGCGAGGGGCACCGACGACACGCCGTCGGTCCCCTGCGGCACGATCGGCTCGGGCTCGAGCGGCGGCGGCTGCATCGCCACGCTGATCCGCTCCGCCCCGCTGGCCCGCAGCCGCGTCGCGATGTCGTCGCTGCCCGGCTGGTCGGCGAGGGCGCGCAGCAGCTCGAACGTCTCCTGCAGCGGCGCATCGGGGGGAATGACGATCTCACTGACCGCGTGGAACTCGAGGCGCTGCGCCAGGGCGCCCAACGGCCCGCCGTCGAGCGTCCTGCCGTTGACGCTGACGCGTCCCTCCTGCGCCGTCAGCGTCGCGCCTTCCTCCTTGAGGAGGCTGATGAGCGCGCGGAACTCGCGCTTCTGTTCCTCTTTGGCCGTGGGGTCACGGAAGAGATCCAGCGTGCGGGCAAACCGCGTCGCGAGTTCCCGGGCGTCGCTCATAGGGACTGGGGGGCTCAATTTAACACGCTTCCGGCGGCGCGCGGCGGTGACTAGCGTTAGCGCATGGTCACCCCTCTTGCCGCGCTCGCCGCCGTGCTGGTCGCCCTGCAGACTCCTGCAGACTCGCTGAGTCCCGCCGCGCGCCGCGTTCAGGCGGATGTCCGGTTCCTCGCCGACGACCGCCAGGAGGGCCGCGGCATCGGGACCGCGGGCCTCGAGCGCGCGGGGGCCTACGTCCGCGACGCCTTCGCCCGGACGGGGCTCCAGACCTCGTTCCAGGACTTTACGATCCCGGCGGATGCCCCCGCCGTCCTGCATACGAACCTCGGCGGCAAACCGGCCCGCAACGTCATCGCGATCCTGCCCGGCGCCTCCCCCGCGCTGCGCGGCCAGGTGGTCGTGGTCGGGGCCCATTACGATCACCTGGGACTCGGAGGATTCGGCGCGCTCGACCCCGACTCCACCGGCCGAATCCATAACGGCGCCGACGACAATGCGTCCGGCACGGCCGCCCTGCTCGAGATCGGCCGCGCGCTGGCCGGGCGCGGCGCGAAGCCGGCGCGGACCATCGTGCTCGTGGCGTTCAGCGGCGAAGAGCTCGGCACCCTCGGCTCGAGCTACTTCGTCCGCAATCCGATTCCCCAACCGGCGGATTCGATCTTCGCCATGCTGAACCTCGACATGGTCGGCCGGTTGCGAAACGCCCGCCTCGCGGCCCTCGGGGCCGCGACCGCCAGGGAGTTCCCCGCGCTGCTGGACTCGCTCAACACGCCCGCCCGCTTCGACCTCCGCGCCTCAGGCGACGGCTGGGGACCGAGCGATCACGCCGCCTTTTTCGCGGCGCGGCGGCCGGTGCTGCATTTCTTCACCGATCTGCATGACGACTACCATCGGTCGACCGACGATTGGGACAAGATCAACGCGGCGGGCATCGCCCAGATCGCGCAGTACGTCGCCGATCTCGCGTGGACTCTCGCCAACCGCCCCGCGCCGCTGACGTTCGTCGACGCGCCGCGCCCGCAGGTCGCCACCGGCGGCTCGGGGTACGGCGCGTACCTCGGCACGATCCCCGACATGACGAGCTCGCCCGGCGGCGTGCGCATCACCGGCGTGCGCGCGGGCAGTCCCGCGGAGCAGGCGGGGCTCAAGGGCGGCGACATCATCACCGCGATCGGCGCCAAAGTCATCGCCAACCTGTTCGATATGACGGACGCGCTGCGCAGCCATCAGTCGGGCGACACCGTCGTCATCGCCGCGCGCCGCGACAGCGCGGAGGTGCGCGTGACCGCGGTCCTCGGCAAGCGCGGGTCATGACCCGGAACGTGGTGCGCGCGCTGCGCGCCGCGCATCTGCACGATGTCGGGCGCGAGCCGCTGTTGCGCATGGCCTGTGAGCGGCTGCAGGCGCTCGGGCCCCCCTTCACCTCCGTGTATGCCTACATGCTGCACGGCGATCTGCTCGAGCTCGAGGCGTACGCCGGCCGCGATACCGAGCACACGCGCATCCCCGTCGGCACGGGCGTGTGCGGGACGGCGGTGTCCACGGGGCGGGATCAGAATGTCCCCGACGTAGCGGCCGTCGGCAATTATCTCGCCTGCAACGTCGACACCAAGTCGGAGCTCGTCGTGTTGATCCGCCGCGGCGATCACATTCTGGGTCAGCTCGACGTCGATTCCGACGTCCCCGCCGGGTTTGGCGAGCGCGAGCAGGCGGTGGTGAAGGAAGTCGCCGACGCGCTGGCGGTGCTGCTGTAGGCGCAGGCGTGCTCGCGGAGGTCAACGGCGTCCGGCTGTTCACGCGCCGCGTGGGCAGCGGCCCGCTGGTGGTCGTACTGCACGGCGGCCCCGGCGCGCATCACGATTACCTCCTTCCCCAATACGATCGCCTCGCGGAGCGCAGCAGTCGCACGCTCTTTTACTATGATCAGCGCGGCGGCGGCCAGTCCCCGGTCCCGCGCGACACCCCCCTCGGCTGGCGCGAGCATGTCGCCGATCTCGACGCCCTCCGCGCCCACCTCGGGCTCGATCGCCTGACCCTGTGCGGCTATTCGTGGGGCGGCCTGCTCGCCCTCCTCTACCTGATCGAGCGCCCCGGATGCGTCGAGCGCCTGGCCCTCGTCTCGCCCGCGGCGCCGACACGCGAGTACCGCAACCAGTTCGACGCCGAATTCGCACGGCGCGCGGCCTCCCCTGAGATTCGTGCCTTGCGGGGCGATCTGACGCCGTTCGCGGTGGCCGTGGCGCCGTACTTCCGGATCCCGAGGGACGCGCGCCGGCTCACCCCCTTCCGGGTCACGGCCCGCGCCCAGCAGGCGGTGTGGGATTCCCTCGGCGACTGCGACGTCTTGCAGCGGCTGCGGGACATGTCGGCGTTGCTCGCACTCGTCCCCTCGCTCGTGCTGCACGGCACGTTCGACCCCATTCCGATCGCGGGCTCGCGCGAGCTCGCGACGCTGCTCAAGACCTCCGTGGTCGAGCTCGCCACGGGACACTGCCCGCATGTCGAGGACACGCCGGGATTCCTGGCGGCCCTCGACGCGTTCCTGCCCGGCACGTGAGACCGACGCCGTTTGGCATGGTGTTCGCCGATCTTGCCGCGGAGCGCTTTCCCGCGATCGGCGCGGTGCTGGCCCGCGAGTCCCTCTCCTCGGCGGACCGGGATCACTTCATCCTGCTCGAACCGGTGGGCCGGTTGCTGCGCGAGATCGTGCCGCCGGATGCGGGCGCCGACGCGCTCGAAGCGCACGCCCTCCTGCTGCATCACGCGTATCGCCATTGGGCGGCGGACGGGTGGGTATACCGCATCAGTGAGTCCACGCTGGCGCGCGCCGCCGCGGGCGCGCATCGCATCACTTCGCACCTGCCGCGTCCAGCGTTGTATCTCCAGCTCCCGGAGCTGCGCGTGTGGGGCACGGCGACCCCCGACGAGCCGCCCGAGCCGCTCGACGGCGTGTTCGTCAGCGAGACCGCGGTTCCCGGCGCGGTCGCGGCACTCGCCATTTTCGGAATGCGTCCCGACCGGCCGGGATTCAGCGCCGTCGGCCTCGAAGGCCGCGCCGATCCGGGCGATGCCATGCACGGCGAGATCGAAGTTGCCGCCGCCCGAACCGATGGGAGCGCGAGCTTCGCGCCCACGATCGCGGGAGCCGACCGCGCGGGACTTTATTCCCTGGCGAATCCGGGGGAGCTCCTGCTCCTGACGTGCCGGCTCCTCGCGCTCCTTCCGGTTCCCACCGCCGGATCGGAAGGCACGGCGGATGGAGTCGAGCGCATCGCGGACGTTTAGGTTACGTTCCCATTTCCGATGGACAAACAGGAACTTCGCTCGATCCTCGACCAGGTCGCGGCGTTCCTCGAGCTGCAGGGCGAGACGCCGGGCGGCGCGCGGATCCGCGACGCGCAGGAGGCGGCCGCCGCCGAGTTCGCCCAGACGGGGCGCTCCTCCACACTCGACGAGCTGCGCGAGCACATCCCTCCCGGACTCGTCGAAATGCTGCGCATCCCCGGACTCGGTGTGAGCAAGGTCCGGCAGATTCATGACGCCCTCCACGTCGAATCGATCGTCGAGCTCGAGGCTGCGGCGGCCGACGGCCGTCTCGCCGCGCTCTCCCGGTTCGGTCCCAAGGCGGCGCACAACGTCGCGAACGCGATTGCCGCGCTCCGCGAAGCCGGCACCCACCGCCTCCTGCACCACGCGCTCGCGGAGGCCGAGGGCATCGCCCATGGACTCGCGGCGCTCGAGGGGGTGCGCCGCGTCGACATCGCGGGCGCCGTGCGGCGGCGCTGCGAGCTCATCCAGGACCTCGAGTTCGTGGTCGTCCACCGGGGCGACGAAAGCCATCGCGACCGCCTGATCCGGCGGCTGCGCGAAGCACCCGGCGTGACCGCCCTCGCCGGAAAGCCGGGCGCGGTGACGCTGCGCTTCCGCTCGGGCGCTCTGGCCGACGTCTTCCTCGCGAGCGAGCATGACGCCGGCCTCGCGCTCGTGCGGGCCACCGGGTCGGCCACGCACGTCGCCGAGCTGGATGCGCGCGCGGGAGCGCGCGGCGTGAGGCTCGAGCCCGGCGCGGCGGCGTGGCCCGACGAGCTGAGCGTCTACGGCGCGCTCGGCCTCCCCTGGATCCCTCCCGAGCTGCGGGAAGGCGCCGGGGAAGTCGCTGCCGCGGCGGCGGGGACCCTGCCGCGCCTGGTCGAGCGCTCCGACCTCAAGGGGTTCTTGCACTGCCATACCAACTATTCCGACGGGACCACCACCGTCCGCGAGTGGGCCGACGCCTGCCGCGCGGCGGGATACGAGTGGCTGGGCATCACCGATCACAGCGAATCGTCGGCCTACGCGGGCGGGCTGCGGGCCGATCACGTCGCGCGCCAGCACGATGAGATCGATGCCGTCAACGCGCACGTTGCCGACTTCGTCGTGCTCAAGGGCGTCGAGGCCGACATCCTGGCCGACGGCTCGCTCGATTACGGCCCGGCGATCCTCGATCGTTTCGACTTCGTCATCGCCTCCGTCCACACCCGCTTCGGCATGAATGAAGCGGCGATGACCGAGCGGGTGCTGCGCGCCCTCGACGACCCGCGCACGACCATTCTCGGCCATCCGACCGGCCGGCTGCTCCTCGCCCGCGAGCCGTACGCGATCGATCTCGAGCGCGTCCTGGAGCGCGCGGCGCAGCGTGGCGTGGCGATCGAGGTGAACGCCGACCCGCATCGCCTCGATCTCGACTGGCGCATGGTGCGGCGGGCCCGCGAGCTCGGCATCACGATCTCGCTCGGGGCCGACGCCCACTCCGTCGCCGGAATGTCGAACGTGGAGCTCGGACTCGGCGTCGCCCGGAAGGGATGGCTCACCGCGGCGGAGCTGCTCAATGCCCGCGACGCCGCCGCGTTCCTCGCGTACGCATGAAGACGCTGCTGCACCCCCGCTTCCGGCCCGCCCACCTCAAGGCGCACGCTCGCACGGTCGTCACGCGCCTGGCGAAGGCGTACCCGCAAGCGAATTGCGCGCTGCAGCATACGAACGGACTCGAGCTGGCCGTCGCGACGATCCTGTCGGCGCAGTGCACCGACGCGCGGGTGAACCTGGTGACGCCCGCGCTGTTCGCGAAGTATCGCGCCGCCGGAGACTACGCGGCCGCCGACCCGCGCGTGCTGGAGCGCGAGATCCAGTCCACCGGTTTCTTTCGCAACAAGACCAAATCGATTGTCGGCATGGGACAGGCGCTGGTCGAGCGACACGGCGGGGAGCTTCCCTCCACCATGGACGAGCTGACGGCGCTGCCCGGCATCGGCCGCAAGACCGCCAACGTGATCCTCGGCACCTGGTTCGGAAAAAACGACGGCGTCGTGGTGGATACGCACGTGCGGCGCGTCAGCCGGCGTCTGGCGCTCACGCGCGAGACCGATCCCGTCAAGATCGAGCGCGACCTGATGCAGCTGCTGCCGCGCGAGCGGTGGACCTGGTTCTCCCATGCGGTCATTCTGCACGGGCGCCGGGTGTGCGTGGCGCGACGCCCCAGGTGTGAGGAGTGCGTCCTGAACACGATCTGCCCGAGCTCGCTGGTGGCGCCGTGACGTCGCTCCCCACCATCGACCGCGCGAGCCTCGTCGCCACCCGGCGCGACATCCATCAGCATCCCGAGCTGGGGTTCGAGGAAACACGCACCGCCGCGCTCGTCGCGGACCGGCTGCGCGGGCTCGGCTACGACGTCGCGACCGGCGTCGGCAGGACCGGTGTCGTCGGCATCAAGCCCGCCGCGAAGGGCAAGTGCGTGATGGTGCGCGCCGACATGGATGCGCTGCCGGTCGACGAAGCGAATGCGGTACCGTACCGCTCGACGGTGGCCGGACGGATGCATGCCTGCGGCCACGACGGACACGTCGCGATCGGCCTCGAGACGGCGCGCCGCCTCGCCGGCGTGAAGCTCGCCGGTGCGCTCAAGCTGGCCTTCCAGCCCGCCGAGGAGGTGTCGAACGGAGCGCAGGCGATGATCGAGGATGGCGTGCTCGACGCGCCGCGCGTCGATGCGGCATTCGGCATCCATCTCTGGAACCAGCTGCCCGTCGGCACCATCGGAGTGACGGCGGGACCGCTGATGGCATCGGTGGACGAGTTCGAGATCACGGTGCATGCGCCCGAGGGCGGCGGCCACGCCGCGCTCCCCCACCAGACGGCCGATCCGATCCTCGTCGCCGCGCACATCGTGACCGCATTGCAGAGTCTCGTGTCGCGCCGGCGCGATCCCCTGGAGGAAGCCGTCGTGTCGGTGACCCAGGTGCATGCGGGGCGCGCCTACAACGTGATTCCCGGGCGCGCCGAGCTGCGCGGGACCGTGCGCACTTTCGGCGGCCGGTTCTGGAAGGAAGCGCCGACGCTCATCGAAACGGTCGCCGCCGGTATTGCCGCGGCGTTCGGCGCCCGCGCCGAGGTGAGCTACCGCCGCCTGACCGGCACGCTCGTGAACGACGCCGCGATGGCGGAGCTGATGGCGTCCGTCGCCCGCGACGTCGTCGGCGCGGACAATGTCAGGCGCGACGTCCGCACGATGGGCGGCGAAGACATGTCGTATTTCCTCCAGCGGGTGCCGGGCTGCTTCGCCTTTGTAGGGTCTGCCCCACGCAGCGGGTCGGCTGCCTCTCATCATTCTCCGACGTTCGACATCGACGAGGAATCGCTCGTCATCGGCACCGAGCTTCTGTCGCGCACGGTTCTCGCGTACCTGACGGCTTAGATTCCGTCGTGAACCGCCTCGCCGCCGAGCCCTCCGCCTACCTCCAATCCGCCGCGCACCAGCCCGTCCACTGGCATCCCTGGAGCGATGCGGCCTTCGCCCGCGCCAGGGCCGAGCGCAAGCCGATCCTGCTCGACATCGGCGCCGTCTGGTGCCACTGGTGCCACGTCATGGACGGCGAGTCCTACGACGATCCGGCGGTGGCCGAGCTGCTCAACCGCGATTTCGTGTGCATCAAGGTCGATCGCGACGAGCGCCCCGACGTGGACGCGCGCTATCAGCGCGCGGTCCAGGCGCTCAGCGGCCAGGGCGGCTGGCCGCTCACCGCTTTTCTGACGCCGGAGGGCGAAGTGTTCTTCGGCGGCACGTACTTCCCGCCCGACAACAACCGCTACGGCCGCCCCGGCTTCCGCAGCGTGCTGCTCGAGATCGCGCGCGCGTATCGTGAAGACAAGGACCGCATCGCGGCGAATGCGCGCGCGATCCGCGAGCATGTCGTCGCGTCGCTGAACGAATCCAAGCCGGGCCCGGTCGACCCGGCGCTTCTCACGGACGGCGCCGACCTGATGGCCCGCCTGTTCGACGTCCGCTACGGCGGCTTCGGCAACGCACCCAAGTTTCCCCACCCCGCCGCCCTCGAGTTCCTGCTGGCCCGGTGGCATGACACCCACGCCGGGTGGCCGCGCGACATGGTCGCCAAGACGCTGACCGCGATGGCGCGCGGCGGCGTCCGCGACCACCTGGGTGGGGGCTTTCACCGCTACGCCGTAGACGAGCGCTGGATCGTGCCCCATTTCGAGAAGATGTCGTACGACAATTCCGAGCTGCTGCGCGCCTATCTCGCCGCCTATCAGGCGCTTGGCGACCCCGCCTTCCGCGACGTCGCCTCCGGCATCGTGAATTGGGTGCTCGAGATCCTCACCGACCGGACCGCCGCCGCGTTCGCCACGTCCCAGGACGCCGACGTGACGCCCGGCGATGACGGCGACTACTGGACGTGGACGCTCGACGAGGTGAATGCAGCGCTGACGCCGCCGCACGCCGCGGTCGTCGCGCGGGTGTTCGACGTGCAGGCCGGCGGCGAGATGCATCACAACGCCGCCAAGAACGTCCTGTGGTGGAGCGCCGATCCGGCGGATGACGAACGGCCCATCCTGCGGGACGCGATGCGCATGCTCAAAGCCGCGCGCGACCGGCGACCGGCCCCGTTCGTGGACCGGACCCCCTACGTCAGCTGGAATGCGATGATGGCGGGCGCCATGCTGCACGCGGGCGCGGTCCTCGACCGGCCCGAATGCAACGAGATCGCGCTGAAAATCCTCGAGCGCATCTGGAAAGAGGCGTGGGACGCGGGCAGTGGGATGTCGCACGTCCTGGGACGGTCCGAACCGCGGCGCATGCTCGAGGACAACGTGCAGAGCGCGGCCGCATTTCTCGACGCCTTCGAGGCGACGGGCGCCGCGGAGTGGCTGGAGCGCTCGACCGCCGTGATGGCGCATTGCGATCGCGCCCACTGGGACTCGAGCGGCGGCGGATACTTCGATCTCGCCGAGCCGGCGGGGGGCGCCGCCTACCTCGCCGAGCGCGGCAAACCCGTGCAGGACGCGCCGACTCCGTCGGCGAACGGCGTGGCCGCGCTGGTGCTCGCGCGCCTCGCCGCCCACACCGACCGCCCGGATCTCCGCGACCGGCTCGACCGCCAGCTCGCCGCCTTTGCCGGCGGTGCGCGCGAGCTGTCGCTGTACGGCGCGACCCTGCTCCGTGCCATCGACTGGGCGACGCAGCCCGTCACGCGGATCGACATCTCCGGCCCGCTCGGCGAGGGCCCGGCGTGCGCCATGCATCTGCTGGCGTTGCAGACCTACCGGCCCCGCAAGGTGGTGGTGCGCACGCCGGGGACGGCGCCGGCGGCGACGGTGTGCGTGGGAACGACGTGCTCGCTGCCCGTCCACGGTCCGGAGCAGCTGGCGGAGCTGCTCGCGTGAACCGGCGGATCCTGGGCCGCACCGGCCTGGCGGTGAGCGAAATCGGATTCGGCGGGTGGGGCATCGGCGGCAACGCGTTCGGCAACTCGTACGGGCCGACCGACGACGCCGAGTCGAAGCGCGCCATCCGTCGCGCCTACGAGCTGGGGTGCAACTTTTTCGACACCGCGGACGTGTACGGCCACGGCCATTCGGAGACGCTGCTCGGCGAAGCGCTCGAGGATGTGCGCGACCGCGTCGTCATCGCGACCAAGGTCGGCGGTAACTTCTACAATCGCGACATCCATCCATTGCTGCGCGAGCGCGTGGCGCAAGCGGTGGGCAAGCCGCTGGAGGAGTTCCCGGACGGCGCCCCGCTGCCGGTGACGCATGACGCGAACTTCACGCCGGCCTATGTCCGGTTCGCCGTGGGACGGAGTCTCGAGCGGCTGCGCACCACGTGGATCGATTTGTTGCAGCTGCACAACCCGCCGATCAGTCTGATCTCCGGCATGGCCACGTACGGCACACTGGAAGATCTGAAGCGGGAGGGCCGGATCCGTTCCTACGGCGTGTCGGTACATCCTCCGGAGGAAGGCTTGGCCGCCGTCAGCGCCACGATGCCCGACACGGTCCAAATCGTGTACAATCTGGCGCGGCGCGAAGCGGAAGACGCCTTCCTCCCCGCGGCGCGGGCGGCGAATGTGGGGGTCGTCGCGCGGGAGCCGCTGGCCAACGGGTTTCTGGCGGGACGGTACGCGGCCGACAGCGCCTGGCCCACGGGCGACATCCGGGCCCGCATGCCGCGCCCCTACGTCGCCCAGCTGGCCGCGCTCGGGCAGCGCGTTCGGGAGCTCGCGGAAAAATCGGGGCTATCGGCGGCGCAACTGGCCCTCAAATTCGTGCTCGACCGCCCCGAGATCGGCTGCGCCATCGTGGGCATGAAGACCGTCGGGCAGGTCGAAGAAAACCTCAACGCGGGAATGTAGATGCCGAGCAAGAACGCCGTCATCGAAACCGATAAGGGCACGATCGAGGTGGAGCTGTTCGCCGACGAGGTGCCCACGACCGTCGCCAACTTCGAGAAGCTCGCCAACTCGAGCTTCTACGACGGCACGTCGTTCCATCGGGTCATTCCCAAGTTCATGATCCAGGGCGGTGATCCCTATTCCAAGACCGGCAAGGGATCGGTAGGAACCGGCGGGCCCGGCTACATGATCAAGTGCGAGACGAGCCGCAACACGCACCGTCATGTGGCGGGAACGCTGTCGATGGCGCACGCCGGGAAGGACACCGGCGGCAGTCAGTTCTTCATCTGTCATACGCCGCAGCCGCACCTCGACGGCGTGCACACCGTGTTCGGACAAGTCACGAAAGGACAGGACGTCGTGAACAAGATCGCGCAGAACGACCGCGTGCAATCCATCCGCGTCCAATGATCACTCTCCCCCTCCTTCTGACCATGGCGCTCCAGCAGACCGGGAGCGGCGGAGCGTTCGTCGTGCGGCTGGGCACCGACACGCTTTCGCTCGAACAGTACACCCGCACGGCGACGCAGCTGCGCGGCGAATACGTGATCCGCTCACCCCGGAGCCTACACCGGATCTACACCGCCGACTTGAACCCCGACGGCGCGGCG
>JAUYMC010000213.1 GCA_030699545.1 Gemmatimonadales bacterium
TGCCGCGACGCCCCTGCCCGCGTCCGTGTCGCCGATGTCCATCGTGCTGGGCGTCGTGATCGGCGGCGGCGTGGGCATCATCGCCGGCGTCTACCCCGCCACGCGCGCCGCGCGGCTCGACCCCATCACCGCACTCCGGCAGGAGTAACCCGGCATGCCCTCCGTGACCCCTGTCCTCGAAGGCGTCGGCATCGCGCTCGCGTCGCTGCGGGCGCATAAGATGCGCGCGGCGCTCACGATCCTCGGCGTCGCGATCGGCGTCGTGGTGGTGATGGTGATCGGCGCGCTGATCGCCGGCTTCGACAAGGGGCTGTCGACGATGCTGGAATCGCTCGGCCCCAAGACGTTCTTCGTCGGCCGGTTCTGGGGCGGGACGCAGCAGGAGGATCCCGACGATCCCAATCCCTGGCGCCGGCGGCCGCCCCTGACGATCGCGGAGGCGAACCGGCTCGAAGCCCTGCCCACGATCCGCTTTGTCGTCGTGGACGAGAACGCTCGCGCCGACGTGGAGTTCGAGGGCAAGCGGCTCGGCGCGGTGAGCATCCAGGGCCGGGACGCGGACTGGCCGATGGTCGCGGGCGGCGACATCCAGCCCGGCCGCTCCTACAGCCATCTGGAAGACGTCGCGAACAGCCGCGTAGTCGTCGTGAACGAGAAGGTGGCCGAGCAGCTGTTCGCGAACCGCGATCCCCTCGGCCGGCGGGTCAAGATCGCCGGGCTGCCCTACGACGTCATTGGCGTCTACAATCCGCCGACCGGACTGTTCGGCGAGAGCGATCAGAACGAGGTCTTCATCCCGTACGGGACGCTGGTCAAGCACATCCCCTACTGGCAGGGGTGGATGGACTTCTTCGTCGCCCCCGAGGACAGCGTGCCGCTGCAGGACGCGATCGACGACGTCACCATCGCGCTGCGGGCGATGCGCGGACTGCGGCCCGCCGAGCCCAACTCCTTCGATATCGTCACGCAGGACAAGTACATCGAGGCGGTGAACAGCAGCACCCTGATGTTCAAGATCGTGATGGTCGCGCTGTCGATGGTCGGGCTCATGGTCGGCGGCATCGGCGTCGTCGCGATCATGATGATCTCCGTCACCGAGCGCACCCGGGAAATCGGCGTCCGCAAGGCGCTCGGGGCCACGAAGCGCGCCATCCTGTGGCAGTTCCTCGTCGAAGCGGCGACGCTGACGACGGTCGGCGGCATCATCGGCATGCTCGTCGGCGGCGCGATCGCCGGGTTGCTCGGCGCGCTGACGCCGGTCCCCGCCTACGTGCCGATCGGCTCCGTGATTCTCGCCCTGTTCGGGGCCGCGTTTACGGGACTGCTGTTCGGGATCTACCCCGCGAGCAAGGCCGCGCGACTGGATCCGGTGGAAGCACTGCGGTACGAGTGATTGCGGATTGATGATTGCGGATTGCGGATTTGGCTCGGCTAATTCAATCCGCAATCCGAAATCCGCAATCTCCAATTAGGTTTCGGCGTGCCCCTCGCCGAAGCACTCCTCCTCGCGCTCCGTACGGTCTGGAGCCACAAGCTCCGCTCCTTCTTCACCCTCCTCGGCATCATCGTGTCGGTGGCGTTTCTCGTCGCGGTCGTCGCGGTGATCCAGGGGATGAACGCCTACGTCCGCGAGCGGCTGGCCGGGGCCATCGTCGGCGTGAACGCCTTCCAGATCCGCCGCGACCCGATCGCGTTTGGCTTCATCGACGAGGAAGCGTGGAAGGCCATCCAGCGCCGGCCGATCATCGCGCCGGAGGACGTCGCCCACATCGCGCGCGCCCTGCCGGACGCGGACGCGATCGCGCTCCAGTCGGGGTGGCCCACGCCCCTCGCCGACGTGCAGTGGCGCAACCGCACCGTCGGGGACGCGGCGATCTTCGGCGTCACGGCGCCGTTCGTCATCGTCCAGGACTACCGGCTCGCGGCGGGCGATCCGCTCACCGACGTGGATGTGCGCCAGCGGCGGCCGGTCGCGGTCCTCGGTTGGGACGTGGCGGAGAAGCTGTTCGGCGATCCGGCGGCGGCGATCGGCCGGGCGATCCGGGTGCGGGGGATGCAGTTCGCCGTGAAGGGCGTGATCGCCCGCAAAGGGACGGTGCTGGGGCAGTCGTGGGACGGCTTTGTGATGCTGCCGCTCACCACCTTCGAGAGCATGTACGGCCGCCGCCAGACGTCGGTGATCTCGGTGAAGATGCCGACCGCGGAGGCGGTGGGCCCGGCGATGCTGCGCGCCGAGGAGGCGATGCGCATCGCGCACCGGCTGCGCCCCGGCGAGGCGAATGACTTCACCGTGGACACGGGCGAGGGGCTGATCGCGTTCTGGAGCCGGCTGACGCGCGTCATCTTCACCGTGGTGCCCGCGGTGGTGGCGATCGGCATCGTGGTCGGCGGCATCGTCATCATGAACATCATGCTGATGAGCGTCACGGAGCGGACGCGCGAGATCGGCCTCCGCAAATCGCTGGGCGCCTCGCGGCGCGACATCCGCCGCCAGTTCTTCGCCGAGGCGATGACGCTGTCGGTGCTGGGCGGCCTCGCCGGCCTGCTGGTCGGCGCGACGCTGGCGGCGATCGTCCAGGCCGCCTCGCCCCTCCCCGCCCGCGTCACGACCTGGTCCATCGGCGTCGCGCTGGGCCTCGGCATCGTCGTCGGGGTGGCGTTCGGCGTGTACCCGGCGCATCGCGCGGCCCGGCTCGATCCCATCGAAGCGCTGCGGCAGGAATAGATGGCGCTCCATTCGGTCCGCGAAGGCTGGCGCATCGCCATCGACCAGCTGCGCGCCAACAAGCTGCGGTCCGGCCTGACGGTGCTGGGCGTCGTGATTGGCATCGCCACGGTGATGGCGATGGCCTCGATCGTGGCGGGGTTTCGCGAACAGATCGTGAACACGCTGGAGGTCGTGGGGCCCACCACCTTCCGCGTGCTGCGCTACTTCTCGCAGACGCCGCTCAATCCCGACGCGCTGCCGCGCGAAGTGCGGATCCGTCCCAAGCTCTCGGGCGCCGAAGCGGAGGCGATCGCGCGGCTCCCGGAGATTCACTACTCGGCCATCTGGACGCAGGTGTTCCAGCGCTTCGAGTACCGCGGCGAGCGGACCCAGATGCTCAGCGTGTTCGGCGCCGACGACCGCTACATGGAGATCCTCGGCGGCGGGCTGGTGGGCGGCCGCACGTTCACGCTCGCCGAGCTGCGCAGCGGCGCGCCCGTCGCCATCGTCGAGGTCCGCACGGTCGACCGGCTGTTCGGGCCGAACAATCCCGTGGGCCGCATCGTCCAGATCGGCGGCCATCCCTTCCGGATCGTCGGCGTGTGGCAGCGGCCCACCAACATCTTCGAGGTGCCGGGCACGCCCGAGATCGCGGGCGTCGTGCCGTTCGAAGCGGCCCGCCGCAACTTTTACATCGACGAGGTCAACGGGCTGATCATCCTCGTGAAGCCCAAGGAGGGCGTGTCCGTCCCTCGCGCGATGGACGTCGCCACGCTGCAGCTGCGCCGCACCCGCGGGATCCGCGTGGGCGATCCCAACAGCTTCGACCTCCTCACGTCCGACGAAGTCCTGAGTATCTTCGACAGCCTGACCTTCGCGTTCTTCTTCGTGATGCTGGTGCTGTCGAGCATCGCGCTGATGGTGGGAGGCATCGGCGTGATGGCGATCATGATGGTGTCGGTCACGAGCCGGACCCGGGAGATCGGCTTGCGCAAGGCGCTCGGCGCCACGCGCCGCGCGATCCTGTGGCAATTCCTGGTCGAAGCCGCCACCCTGACGCTGCTCGGCGGCGTGATCGGCATCGCCCTGGGCCTCGGCGTGGGCGAGGTGCTCAAGCAGCTGCTGCAGTTCAGCACGACGGTGCCGGTCTGGAGCGCCGTCATCGCCACGGCCGCGTCCATCGCCGTCGGATTGATCTTCGGCATCGCGCCGGCGGCGCGCGCGTCAAAACTCGATCCCGTGGAGGCGTTGCGGTACGAATGATCCCTGACCGGCGGGCGGGCGGACGGGCCGGCGGCCGCGTCGATCTCCTGGCGATCGCCGCGCATCGCGACGACGTCGAGCTGACGTGCGGCGGCACGCTGGCCAAGGCGGTCCGCGCGGGTCATCGCGTGGGCATCCTCGATCTCACGCAGGGCGAAACGGGGACGCGCGGCGACGCCCGCACGCGGGCGCAGGAAGCCGAGCAGGCGGCGCAGACGCTCGGCGTCGCCGTTCGCCTCAATGCAGGTCTGCCCGACGCGCACCTCCACAACGATGAGACGTCGCGGGCCAAGGTCGTCGAGGTCATCCGCCGGCTCCATCCGCGGGTCGTGATCCTTCCCTTCCCCGTCGGCCGCCACCCCGATCACCGCGTCGCCGCGGAGTTGGGGCGCGACGCCTGTTATCTCGCCGGTCTCGCCAAATACGAGCCGGTCGGCAGCGAACCCCACCGGCCGTTCAAGATCCTCTACGCGCTCGCGTATCGCGAAGACCCGGTGAAGCCCTCGTTCGTGGTCGACATCTCCGACACGTTCGACACCAAGATGGCCGCGATCCATTGTTACGCCTCGCAATTCGACGGCGTGAAGGCCGCCGGCGAGATCTACCCCACCGGTCAGGACCTGTACGGGCTGATTCAGGTGCAGTCGGCCCACTACGGTTCGCTCATCCGCCGGCGCTACGGCGAGCCGTTCTACACCGCGGAGACGATGGAAGTGGAGGATGTGCTGCAGCTTGGCACGCAGTCCCTGTAGTCGATAGATTGCGCACTCCATGACCAAGCGCGCCGTCTATCTCGATAACGCCGCCACCACCCCGGTGCGTCCGGAGGTCCTGGAGGCGATGCTCCCCTACCTCGGCGCCGAGGCGTTCGGCAATCCGTCGTCGGCGCACCGCTTTGGGCGCGCCGCCCGCGCCGGCATCGAGGAAGCGAAGCGCGCCGTGGCGGAGGCGGTCGAGGCGGAGCCGAATCAGGTCATCTTCACCTCGGGCGGCACCGAGGCGGACAATCTCGCGATCATCGGCGCGGCGCTCGCGTCACGCGACCGCGGCGGACCGTTCCGCGTCGCGGTCTCGGCCATCGAGCACAAGGCCACGCTCGCCGCCGCGCACGCCGTATGTCATCTCGGTGGCGAGGAGATCATCCTCCCCGTCACCGCGAGCGGCGTGGTGGACGAGACCGCGCTGGACGCGGCGCTGGGTCAGGGCGTGGCGCTGGTCAGCGTGATGTGGGTGAACAACGAGGTCGGGACGATTCAGCCGGTCGCGCGCATCGCCGACCGATGTTGCGAGGGCGGCGTGCTGTTCCACACGGACGCCGTCCAGGCGTTCGGCAAGGTCCCCGTATCGGTCCGCGACGTCACCTGCACCCTGCTCACCATCTCCGGCCACAAGATCGGCGCCCCCAAGGGCGTGGGCGCGCTCATCGTGCGCGACCGCAAGGCCGTCGAGGCGATCCTGCACGGCGGCGGGCAGCAGTTCGGGATCCGGCCCGGCACGGAGAACGTGCCCGGCATTGTTGGCCTGGGCACGGCGGCGCGGCTGGCGAGCGCCGAGCAGCCGGCGCTCGCCGAGCGGCTGCGCGGCCTGCGGGACGAGCTCGAGCGCCGTCTCCTGGCGATCGTGCCCGATGCGGTCATCAACGGCTGGCAGAGCGCGCGGGCGCCGCACATCTCGAACGTCGCGATTCCCGGCACGGACAGCGAGGCGCTGCTGATGCATCTCGACCTCGCCGGCATCGCCTGCTCGTCGGGGTCGGCGTGCAGCACGGGCGCCGTCGAGCCCTCGCACGTGCTGACGGCGATGGGCGTCCCGCGCGACATGGGGGTCACCGCCTTGCGCTTCTCCTTCGGCAAGGACAGCACGGCGGAGGATCTCGACGCGCTGGCGGCCGCGCTCCCGCGGATCGTCGAGAAGGTGCGGTCGCTCTCGGCCGTCTTGCATCGATGAAGGTTCTCGTCGCGATGTCGGGCGGCGTGGACAGCTCCGTCGCCGCCGCCTTGCTCGTCGATCAGGGCTACGACGTCATCGGCGCGACGATGAAGCTGTTCTGCTACGGCGACAGCGTGCCCGACCGGCCGTGCTGCTCGCTCGACTCCATCACCGACGCGAAGCTCGTCGCTCACCGGCTCGGCATCCCGCACTACGTGCTGAATCTCGAGGACCGGTTTGGGCGGGACGTGATCGGCAATTTCGTCGCCGAGTACGCGCGCGGCCGGACGCCGATTCCGTGCGTGCGCTGCAACTCGTTCACCAAGTTCCGCGATCTCCTGTATCACGCCGACGCCCTCGATTGCGAGTTCATCGCGACGGGCCACTACGTCGTGGCGCGCGACGGCGCGCTGTATCGGGGCCGCGATCCGCACAAGGACCAGTCGTATTTCCTCTGGGGCATCGATCGCGCCGTCGTCGGGCGGATGCTCGCGCCGGTGGGCGGGATCACCAAGAGCGAGACACGGGCGGTCGCGCGCCGTCTGGGGCTCGTCACGGCGGACAAACAGGAATCGGTCGAGATCTGCTTCGTCCCCGATGACGACTACGTCGGCGTGCTCCAGCGCCACCTGCCGGCCGATGCGCCGGCGCTCGCGCCCGGCGCGTTTGTCACGACGGGCGGCGATGTGATCGGTGCGCATGCGGGATTCGCGCGCTACACGGTCGGGCAGCGGAAGGGATTGCCGGGCGGGTCTGCCGAGCCGCTGTATGTCGTCGCGATCCGGCCGGAGACGCGGGAGGTGGTGGTGGGAACGGGGGCCGAGCTATTCGGACACGAGGTGTCCCTCGCGGAGGTCAACTGGCTGGTCGAACCGCCCGCTGTGGGGGACGCCGTGTGGGTACAATGCCGCTATCGCGCGCGGGCGGTGCCCGGCACGATTGCTGCAAACGGGAACGGCCGCGTCTCGCTGCGTCTGGCGGAGCCGATTCGCGCGATCACGCCGGGGCAGTCGGGGGTGCTGTACGACGCCGACGACCGCGTGCTCGGCGGCGGCACCATCGACTGACCTCGGCGGGCGTGCGTCACGTCACAGCCGGCGCGGTCGGGACGATGACAAACTCCAGACCCATCTCATTCCCCGCTTT
>JAUYMC010000221.1 GCA_030699545.1 Gemmatimonadales bacterium
ATCCGGCGCGAGCTGAGTCGACTCACGCCTCCCCCTGACATCCGGCACGTCACGGCGGAAGCGGCGTTCACCGCGGCCCTCGGCGAATACGCGCCCAGCATCATCCTCTCCGACCACAACATCCCCGGATTCAGCGGCTCGGCGGCCCTCGTAGTGGCGCGGCGGGACGCGCCCGACACGCCCTTCATTCTCGTCACCGGCTCGCTCGATGAAGAGACGGCCGTCGCCTATCTCAAGAGCGGCGCCTCGGACTACATCCTGAAGGACCGTCTCGTCCGTCTGGGGCCGGCGGTGGCCGAGGCGCTGGAGCGCGCGTACCAACGACAGCAACTGCGCCGGCAGGAGGGTCTGCTTCGCCAGATCATCGACGCCAATCCCAATCTCATCTTTGTGAAAGATTGGAACGGGCGCTTCCTCGTCGTCAATCAGGCGGTCGCGGAGATCTACGGGACGACGGTGGAAGGTCTGATCGGCAAGACCGACGCCGACTTCAATCCCAACCAGGCCGAAGTCGCGCACTTCCTCCGCAACGACCGCGAGGTGATGACCTCGGCGCGCCCCAAGCTGATCGCCGAGGAGCCGGTCACGAATCCGGAAACTCGCGAAACGCGCTGGTTCCAGACGATCAAGGTGCCGTTGCGGCTGCCGGACGACGACGTCCCCAAGCTCCTGGGCGTGGCGACCGAAATCAGCGAGCGCAAGCGGCTCGAAGAGCAGCTGATGCAGTCACAGAAGATGGAAGCCGTGGGGCAGCTGGCCGGCGGCGTCGCCCACGACTTCAACAACATCCTGACCGCGATCGTCGGGTATACGGATTTGCTGTCCGCCGATTTCGCCGGCCAGCAGCGCTCGCTCGAAGACCTCGATGAGATTCGCAAGGCGGCGCGCCGCGCGGCCGCGCTCACCCGCCAGCTGTTGGCCTTCTCGCGCAAGCAGGTGCTCGAGCCCCGGGTGCTCGACGTCAACGGCCTCGCGCAGAATCTCGACAAGATGCTGCGCTCGCTGATGACGGAGAATATCGATCTGCGCTACGGGCTGTCACCCGACATCGCGCCGGTGCGCGCCGATCCGAATCAGCTGGAACAGGTCATCATGAACCTCGCGATCAACGCCCGCGACGCCATGCCCAAGGGCGGAACGCTGACGATCGAGACGGCCAACGTTACGCTCGATGAGGCGTACGCGGTGCAGCACGTCTCCGTCGTGCCCGGCGACTACGTCATGCTCGCCGTCAGCGACACGGGGCACGGGATGGACGACCGGACCAAGGCGCGGATCTTCGAGCCGTTCTTCACGACCAAGCCGGAAGGCCGCGGCACCGGGCTCGGCTTGTCCACCGTGTATGGCATCGTGAAGCAGAGCGGCGGCAACATCTGGCTGTACAGCGAGCCGGACAAAGGGACCACGTTCAAGGTCTATCTCCCGGCCGTGGACGCGAGCGCCGAGAACATCGCCACCGCCGTGGCGGCGCCGCGGGGGTGGGGATCGGGGCGCGCCGGCGCCGAAACGGTGCTGCTCGTCGAGGATGACGCCCAGCTGCGGCGGCTCGCGCACCGGGCGCTGGCGGGTGAGGGGTATACGGTCCTCGAAGCCGACCGTGGCGCAGTGGCGCTGGACATCGCCCGGCGCCACCAGGGGCGCATCGATCTCCTCCTCACGGACGTCGTGATGCCCGACACCAACGGGCGCAAGCTCGCCGAAGCGCTGCGCGCCGAACGCCCCGGCCTCCGCGTCTTGTTCATGTCCGGCTATCCCGACGGCGCGATGATACAGCACGGCATGCTGGATCCCGGCGTCGCCTACTTGCCGAAGCCGTTCACGACTGAGGCGATCGCCCGCAAGATTCGGGAGGTGCTGGATGCCCCCTGATGCCAAGGGGCCCGGCTTCCTCGTCGAACGGCGGCTGCCGCTGCTGTTTACGCTCGTGCTCGCCGTCCTGCTGGTTGGCTTGACCTGGACCGCCTATCGCGAGGTGCGGCACACCGCGGTGAACGCGACGCGCGGCCGCCTGGGCCGCGTGACCGACCAGCTCGGCGAGCTGCTGTCAACCTCCGCGCGGCAGCTCACGAGCGGCGTGCAGCAGCTCGCCGACCGCCCCGCGATCCGCGCCTATCTGCGCGCGCCGCTGCGCGGCGGGCGGCAGGAGGCCCTCAACGCGCTGCAACCGCCCGCGGCGCCCACCCCGATGATCGTGTCGCTGGAGCTGTGGAATCCCGACGGCACGCGGGCCCTGACGACGGCCCGCGACGCGTCTCCGCTGGAGCCCGAAGCGGCGCGCGCGCTGATGGCCATGGTTGACTCGACGGCCACGATCGGACCGATCCGCGAACGCCGCGACACCCTGGTGTATTCCGTGATCGCGCCGGTCCGGGACGGCGATCACGTGGTCGGGTATCTGGTCCAGACGCGCCGCGTGTCGGGCTCGCCGCAGGGGAGCCGCCAGCTCGCCCAGCTGATCGGCTCGGACGCCGCGCTGTTCGTGGGCAACGCCACAGGCGACCTCTGGACCGATTTCAGCGCCCGTGTGGAGGGCCCGCCGATCGACGTGCGCCAGGCGGAGGGCCTCGTGGAATACGAGCGATCCGATGGGGGCGTCTATATCGCGACGCCGACGGTGATTCCGGGCACACCCTGGATCGTCATGGTGGAGTTTCCGCTGCGGCCGGTGCTGGCACCGGCGCGCAGCTTTCTGTTGCGGATGGGGGCGATCGCCATCGCGCTCCTGGCGGCGGCGGCGATCGGCGCCTGGGCGCTGAACCGCTACATGGCCGGTCTGCGGCGGCAGGTCGCGACGCAGACCCGGTCGCTGCAGGAAAGCGAATCGCGGCTCCGGAGCGTCACCGAAACCGCGCACGATGCGATCATCTCCGCCGACGCCGCGGGCGTGATCCGCTACTGGAATCCCGGCGCGGCGCGCATGTTCGGCTACCACGCGGACGACGTGGTGGGGAAGCCGGTAACGATGCTGATGCCGGAGCAATACCGGTCGGCGCACGTGCACGGCATGCGCCGCTACGCCGAGACCCGCGAGCCGCGCATCGTGGGCCGGACCGCGGAGCTCGAGGGCCTGCGCCGCGACGGGACGGTCTTTCAGATCGAGCTGTCGCTCGCGGCCACGCCCCTCGACGAGGAGCTGGCGTTCACCGCCGTCATTCGCGACATCACCGATCGCAAGCGCATCGAGGCCGCGCTGCACGCGACCAACGCCGAGCTGGAGTCGTTTTCGTACTCGGTGTCGCATGACCTGCGCGCGCCGCTGCGCGCCATTCACGGCTTTGCGCGGATCCTGATGGAGGAACATGGCGGCCAGCTCGACCCCGAGGCACAGCGGCTGCTGGGCGTCATCGATGCCAACACGCGGCGGATGGGACAGCTGATCGACGACCTGCTGGCCTTCTCGCGACTGGGCCGCCAGGAGCTCGGGCGCACGCGGGTAGACATGCGCGAGCTCGTGCGCACGACGCTGGAGGAGATCCGGCGCACCGACGGCGACCGCGCGATCGAGGTGACGATCGCGCCCGATCTTCCGCCCGCGGGCGGGGACCGCGAGCTGCTGCGCCAGGCGGTGGCCAACCTGCTGCAGAACGCCGTGAAGTTCACGCGCAAAACCGAAAGCCCGCAGATCGAAGTCGGGCACCGTCCTGACGGCGACCACACCGTGTATTATGTCAGAGACAACGGCGCCGGCTTCGATCAGCGCTATGCGGGAAAATTGTTTGGCGTGTTTCAGCGGCTGCATCGCGCCGAGGAGTTCGACGGCACCGGCGTCGGCCTGGCGATCGTGCAGCGCATCGTGCAACGCCATGGCGGACGTGTCTGGGCCGAAGGCAAGGTCAACGAGGGGGCGACGTTTTATGTCACGCTTCCTCCCCCCCCGCCGGAGGGATGATGGCGCCGAAGGACGCGGAAATCCTGCTGGTCGAAGACAACGCCAACGATGCCGAGCTGACGATGCGGGCGCTCAAACAGCGCAACCTCGCGAATCAGCTGCTGCTCTGTCGCGACGGCGCCGAGGCGCTCGAGTACTTCGGGGACCGCACCAACGGGGTCCCCAAGGTCATCCTGCTGGATCTCAAGCTGCCGAAAGTCGATGGGCTCGAGGTCCTGCGACAGCTCAAGGCCGACGAGCGCACCAAGGCGATTCCGGTCGTCGTGCTGACGTCCTCCCGCGAAGAGCCCGACATCGAACGGGCGTACGCGCTCGGCGCCAACAGTTACATCGTCAAGCCCGTGGACTTCGAGGCGTTCGCCCGCGCCGTCGCCGACGTCGGCCTCTACTGGCTGCTGCTGAACCACCCGCCCCACTGACCCCATGCGTGCTCCGCAGCCGCCCTCCCTGCGTGTGCTGATCGTGGAGGACCGAGCGGAGGATGCGGAGCTCATGGTCCGGGAGCTCCGGCGCGCCGGCCTGCCCTGCGAGGCGACGCGCGTCGAGACCGCCACCGCGTTTCGCGGGGCCCTCGGCGACGTCCAGCCTGCGGTCGTGCTCGCCGACTACAACATGCCGGGATTCGGGGGCATGGCGGCCCTCGAGATTCTGAACGCATCCGCGCCGCACATCCCGCTGCTCATCGTCACCGGCAGCCTGGACGAAGAAACGGCCGCGGAGTGCATCAAGGCGGGCGCCGCCGACTACGTCCTCAAGACGAACCTGGTGCGGCTCGCGCCCGCCGTGCGCGGCGCCATCGCGTTCGTCCAGAGCCGGAACGATCGCCTCGCCGCGGAGACCGCGCTGCGCGCCAGCGAGCGGCGATTTCGGGCGCTGGTGGAGCACAGCTGGGACGCGATCGCGCTGTTCGCCCCCGACGGCACGATCCTGTACGGCAGCCCCGCCACGACCCGGCTGCTCGGCTACGAGCTGCCGGAGTTCGTCGGCCGCAATGCGCTGGAGTTGATCCACCACGATGACCGCGCGGCCGTCGCCGAGCGCCTCCAGAAGACGATGAGCAAGCCCGGATCGGGAGTGAGCGTCGCGGCGCGCGTGCGTCATCAGAATGGCTCATGGCGACATCTGGAGGGCGTCTTCACCAACCTGGTGGACGATCCCAGCGTCGGCGCGATCGTGAACAACTACCGCGACGTCACCGATCGCCGCAACCTCGAGACGCAGATCGTCCAGTCCCAAAAAATGGAAGCGGTGGGACGCCTGGCGGGCGGCGTGGCCCACGACTTCAACAACATCCTCACGGCGATCGGCGGCTACGCCGATCTGCTGCTGGCCGATCTCCCGCCGGATGACGCCCGGCGCCAGGACGTGGCCGAAATCCACCGCGCCGCCGAGCGGGCGGCGTCGCTGACGCAGCAGCTGCTGGCGTTCAGCCGCCGCCAGATCATGCAGCCGAAAGTCCTGGACCTGAACGCGCTCGTCGCCGACATCGACAAGCTGCTGCGGCGCCTCATCGGCGAGGACATCCTGCTCAGCACCGTCCTGCAGCCGGCGCTCGGCAACGCGCGGGCCGACCCGGGCCAGCTGGAGCAGGTCATCATGAACCTCGCCGTCAATGCGCGCGACGCCATGCCGGACGGCGGGCATCTCACCATCCAGACCCGCAACGTCGAGCTCGACGCGAACGCCATCGCCCCGCACCCCGCCCTGAGCCCCGGCCCCTACGTCCTCCTGACGATCAGTGATACGGGAATGGGCATGAGCGACGAGACGAAGTCCCACATATTCGAGCCGTTCTTCACGACCAAGCCGCGGGGCAAAGGGACGGGGCTGGGCCTCGCGACGGTGTACGGCATCATCCAGCAGAGCGGCGGGCACATCTGGGCGTACTCGGAGCTGGGGCGTGGAACGACGATGCAGATCTACTTGCCACGCGTCGATCTCCCCGCCGATCCCCTGCCCGAGCCCCGCACCGCCGCGGCCGACGCAGACCTGCGCGGCAGCGCGACCGTGCTGCTCGTCGAGGATGAAACCGCGGTCCGCGCCGTGGCCCGCCAACTCCTGCAACGGCACGGCTACACCGTCCTCGAAGCGGCGAACGGACCCGGCGCCTTGACGCTCGTGGGGACCCTGACGCGGCCGGTGGACCTCCTGCTCACCGATGTCGTGATGCCGGGCATGAGCGGGCGGGAACTGGCCGACCGGCTCTGCGCCGCGCAACCAGGATTGCGCGTGCTGTACATGTCGGGGTATGCGGACGACGCCATCGTGCGGCACGGGATGCTGGAGCCCGGTCTCGCGTACCTGGAAAAGCCCTTCCGGCCTGCAACCCTGCTCCGGAAGGTCCAAGACGTGCTGGCGGGCAGTCGGCCGCGTAGGGCGAAAAAATCCCGAAAACGCTGATGATTTCAGCATTATCGGGCGAGTGTGTACTCACTTTATGTCTTAACATATTGCAATGACATGGCTTAAGTAGGCGCAAGTGCCGAGTGGTATTAGTACTTGATTGTGGTATCAGTACTTACGAAATGCCCCGACCGCTGCCACGGACCCCGCCGCTAGATTCCGCCATGCCTTTAGCGCCCCTCGCGGGACATGAAGCGGTCAAATCCCTGCTCGCCGGAGCCGCTTCAGCCGGCCGCCTGCCGCAGGCGATGCTGTTCGCCGGCCCGCGCGGCGTCGGCAAGCAGCGCTTGGCGCTCTGGCTGGCTCAGGTGCTGGCGTGCGTGCGGCCGGGCCGCGAGCCGTGCGGCGACTGCCGTCCTTGCCGCCAGGTCCTGACCCTGCAACACCCGGACGTGCATTGGTTTGTGCCCCTCGAGGTCAGCAAGAAGGGGGCGGATGCCGACAAGCAGGTCGAGCTCGTCGCCGAAGCATTAGCCGAGGAGATCACGGCGCGACGCGAACAGCCGCTCTACGACCCCTTCGCCGCAACCGCCGGAGGTGGGGGACTCGCGAGCCATGCGATCGCCGCCGTGCGGCTGCTGCTGCGCCGGGTGGTGCTGACCCCCGCCGCGGGGAGCCGGAAGGTGTTCATTGTTGGGGACGCCGAGCGCCTCATCCCGCAGCACGGAATGGAGGACGCGGCCAACGCCCTCCTCAAGGTGCTGGAGGAGCCGCCGGCGGATACGACCATCATTCTCACCGCGTCGGATCCTAATGCCCTGCTTCCGACCATTCTGTCCCGTGTTGTGCTCGTTCGTGTGGCACGGCTCCCCGACAGTGTCGTGGCAGCATTTGCACAGCAAGTGCTCGGAATTAGCTCCAAAGCCGAATTAACCCAACGGGTTAGCACGGCAGAAGGGTGCATTGGCAAGCTCTTTGCAACGGGGGGAGTCCGTTCCGGGAGCCTGGCGCAGGCGGACCGATTTCTGGCGGCGCCGTTGGCATTTGCGCTCGGGCAGGTGCCGTATCAGGCCCGCGGCGGCTTCACCGACATGCTCGATGCGCTGGCCGGCAGGCTCCGCGAGGAAGCGGGCGCGGGCGGCGAGACCGACAAGCTGGTCGAGGCGATCGCCCGCGTGATGGATGCCCGGCAGCTGGCGCAGGGCAATGTGAACCCGCAGCTCCTCGCCGCCGTACTGGCGGGGGACGTGGAACAGGCGCGGCCGTCGTGAAGCTATCGCATGTGGACGCGGCGGGTCGGGCCCGGATGGTGGATGTCAGCGGCAAGCCCGTGAGCGTCAGGACGGCAGTGGCGGGCGGGACGATTCGGATGACGCGGGACGCGTTCGACGAGGTCGCCGGCCAGACGCTGGCCAAAGGCGATGTCCTGGCGGTGAGCGAAGTCGCGGGGACACTCGCGGCGAAGCGGACGGCGGATCTGATTCCGCTGTGCCACCCCCTCGGCCTCGATCATGTCGAAGTCGAGGCGAGCCTGGACGAGACGCTGCCGGGCGTGCGAGTGCGGGCGACGGTGCGGACAACGGGACGGACGGGGGTGGAGATGGAAGCGTTGACGGCTGTGTCCGTCGCCCTGCTGACCGTCTACGATATGGGGAAGGCTGCGGACCCCGGGATGGTGATCGCCGAGGTCCGGCTGATCGAGAAGCAAAAAGCGCCGCGGGACGCTTGACGGATGCTTGATCGCGCGAAGGCAGGTTGGACCGTATTCACGGACGCAGAACAGGAGAGGGGTATGCAGACGAATACACGTCGTTTGATGCTGCGGGGCGGGACGATTCTGCTCGCCGCCCTGCTGGTGACCACCGTGGGCGGATGGGCTGGCGACACGGCCGACGCCGATGCGGGGCCGTCGTCCGGCGCCGAAGTGCTCGGGGAGTTGCGTGCGCTCCGCCAGCAACTCGATGCCAAGCAGGGCGAGCTCGAAGTCGCCCGGCTGCAGCTCGACCGCGTCGACGCGATCATGCAGTACTCCACGCACTACCGGCTGCCCGCCGACATGGCGACGGCCGTCTACGACGTGGCGTTGAGCGAAGGCATCGACCCCGGCCTGGCGTTCCGCCTGGTCAAGGTCGAGTCCGCCTTCAACCCGCGCGCCAAGAGCCACGTGGGCGCCCTGGGGCTCACCCAGGTGCTCCCCAGCACGGCGCGCTTGTACGAGCCGGGGCTGACCACCGAGCAGCTCTACGATCGCGATACGAACCTGCGGATCGGGTTCCGGTACCTGCGCGATCTCCTCGACCGCTACCCCACCAGGATCGAGCTCGCGCTGCTCGCGTATAACCGCGGCCCCGCCAGGGTCGAGCAGCTGCTCGGCGCGGGACGCGATCCGGCGAACGGCTACGAGACGGCGGTCATGAAGGGATTCCGGCACCGCTAGCCGGCCTGCTTCTCTCCTGGATACACCAACCCCCCCGCGGCGACGCGGGGGGGGTTGTTATTCAGCGACTCGGGATTCTGAGCAGATCGCCCGGCCGGATCACCGAGCGCAGGGTCAGGTCATTGGCATCGAGCAGCGCGGCGAGCGAGACGCGGTGGCGGCGCGCGATCCCACTCGCCGTTTCCCCCGCCGCCACGCGGTGGCTGGTGGCCCTGCCGCTCTTGGCACCGCCCCGGCTCGCAATGGACCGGACGCGCGACTCGGGCGGATTGCTCCAGGCCGAGCGGGGCACGACCCGGCCGCTCATCGGCACGATGACGCGCTGCCCGATGCGCAACGCCCGCGCGCGCAGGCGGGGGTTCGCGCCCTGCAGCATGGCGACCGTCACGCGGTAGCGCTGTGCGATGCCCGAGAGCGTCTGGCCGGCCGTGACATAGTGGTCCACAAACGTCACCCGCTCGTTGACCGGAAGCTCGGCGTAGCGCTCGGCGACGCGCGCGCCGGCGCCACGGGGGACCCGGACCAGCGCTTCGCGCGACGGGGGCGTGATGCCGCGGACAAAATGCGGGTTCAGCTCGAGCAGCGCCGCGACCGAGGTATCGGCCAGGCGCGCCAGCACGTCGAGTCCGGTCGCGTCGGGGACCGTGACTTCGTCGAACAGCAGCGGCGACAGCCGGTCGATCCCGGTGAAGCCGTAGCGCTCGGGCTGTTTGGCCACGAGGGCGGCGGCGATCAGCTTCGGCACGTAGTCGCGCGTCTCGCGCCGCAGGTAGCGGCGGTTGGCGATCTGGAAGAACGTGTGGTCGCCGACGGAGTCGGGCTCCCCCGGCAGGCGCCGAATCCCCCGCGCCACCCGCCCGGCGCCGGCGTTGTAGGCGGCGGCGGCGAGGTAGACGCTGCCCCAGCGGCGGACCAGGTCGGCGAGATGATTGACGGCCGCATCCGTCGCCCTGAAGGGATCGCGGCGCTCGTCGACCCAGGGATCGATCTGGAGGCCGTAATTCCGGCCCGTGCTGGCCATGAACTGCCACATCCCGACGGCGCGGGCGCGGCTCACGGCCGTATTCGACAGACCACTCTCGATGAGCGTGAGGTAGACGAGGTCTTCGGGGAGCCCCTTGGCGCGCAGGCGCGAGCGAATCATGCCCTCGTAGCGGCCGAGGCGCGACAGCCAGATCTCAAAGCGGTCGCGCGCGTCGACCTGGAAGAACTCCATGTACTGGAGCACGCGCTGGTTGCCGCCGAAGGTCTGGACGTCGATATCGAACGTCGCCGTGGCTTCCTCGGCCTCGTCGCCGAACAGCCGTTCTGCTTCCTCCTGCACCTCGCGGCTATCGACAGCGGTCTCGGTGCGCCGGCGCGACCGCCGGCGCCACGGCGGCG
>JAUYMC010000224.1 GCA_030699545.1 Gemmatimonadales bacterium
TCCGCGCTCGGCTTCGCGTCGAGCTCCTCGGCGAGCTGCGTCTCATATCGCGCGAACGCCTTGAGCGCATTGGTGCGGTCGCCCGCCCACGCCCGCGCCTCCATGATCCCGCGCACCGCCTCCTCAGCCAGCGGGTCGAGCGCGTGCAGCCGCTCGGCGCGGCGCTCGACGGTCGCGAAGTCCCCCAGACGCCGTGCGGCATCCATCTGACGCACCAGGCAGTCCCGCAGCTGCGGCAGGAGATGCGCGCGATACTCCTCCTTCCAGTCCTCGAACGGCCGCGCGGCCTGAATATCGAAGCCGTCGAGGAAGGGGCCCGCGATCTCGGCATCACCGTTGCTGAGATGCTGCGCGTCGACATCCACCCACCCCGGCGCCAGGCCGACCGTCGCGCGTTGAATCAACACGGCTTCACGGGCGACTTTCGCCTTGATAACCGACAGACCCTGCGCCAGAGAGTGATTGGCAAGTTTCGGCTGCGCCGTGTGCCACAGCAGATCGGTGAGATAGTCGCGCGTGAACATGCGCCCCGGCTCCAGCGCCATGCGGACCAAGAGGGCGAGATGCTTGCGCGTACGGAAACGAACCGGCTCGCCCGAGGCAGCGAACAGGGTAGGACCACCGAGACACCGCAGCGAAAAGGCAGCCGTCATACCGCACCCTGCGTTTTAATGATTACAGGTACGATTAGGCTGCTGAATCAACCTCCTGTCAACACGGGGATTGCCTTGTACTTAGATCGTCTGGGAGGCGTCCTGGTAAAGGTGTGTCAACACATCAGTTGGTGAGGTCTGAGGCCCCCGTTCGGCAAATCGGACACTGCTGCATCCGCGGCTCCTTGCCATACGCGAGCTGAACCGGCCCGAGCGTCACCGCGGTATCGGTCAGCGCCACCGTCAGCGTCATCCGGCCGTCAGGGGTGATCCGGCCGCTGAACCGCGCCGGATGCAGAATGCCGAGATCCACAGGATGCGCGGTGATGTTCTGCTCGCCGGGGACGTCGAACCGGCCCTGGGCATCAGGCACAATCGCCTGATGAATCCGTCCGTAGGTGCAGCCGATGTGCACGTGCGCGCTGGTGTCATCCGCGATGAGGCCCGCGTTCTCCCCACCCCAGGTGCCGTCCACCACGCCGTCCGCGATCCCGGTCGTTGTCTTCTGGCAGGGGCCGATCACCGCCGCCGCGGCCAATAGTCCAGCAACCGCCTTCGTCAGCACCCTAGGGTCCTCCCGCGCGATTCAAGGTTCACCGGTACGATTAGCTGGCGAGTCGCCCGCGTGTCAACTGCCGACTTCCCGGACATTTATGGGCGCGTGGGCAACGGCCTGTCAGCGCGTCGCTTGCGGGCCGCGCGCCCAGGCGGATATTGCCGGCGCCGATCCGATATCGCCGATGAGACTCCAACCAGGGGAAAGCCATGCGACTCAAACTCGGGCTCTCCGCGATGCTGGTAATCGCGATTGCGTGCGGTGACTCGACCGCGCCCTGCCCGACGGGAACAGAGACGTTCAACTACACGGGGGCGATCCAGACGTTCACCGTCCCGGCCTGCGTAACCTCCATCACGATCGAGGCGCACGGCGCGCAGGGGGGATCCACCGCGACGTTCGACGGCGGGCTCGGCGCGCGCATGCGCGGCACCTTCGCGGTGAGCGGCGGCCCGTCGCTGAAAATTCTCGTCGGCGGCGCCGGCGCCAACAGCGCCAATCCCAGTGAACAGGGAGGCGGGTCGGGCGGCGGCGGATCGTTCGTGACCGACGCGGCCAACGCCCCCTTCGTCGTCGCCGGCGGCGGCGGCGGCGGCGTCGAGATCACGGTCGGCGGCTCCGCCGGAGCCGACGGATTGGGCGGCACCACGGCCGAAGCCGGCTTGGCAGGGACCGTCGGCACGATGGCCGGCGGTACCGGCGGCGGCGGCGGCACCTCGAGCGACTGGACCGGCTGGCATGGTGGTAACGGGGGCGGGGGCCTGACCGGCGACGGGATCAACAATACCGCGGGGAGCAGCACCTACGGCACGCCGAACACACCGGGCCTCGCGTTCATCAACGGCGGCGCCGGCGGCACCGTCGGCACAGGAGTCGGGGCGCGCGTTGGCGGCTTCGGCGGTGGCGGACCCTCCGGATTCAGCGGCGGAGGTGGCGGCGGCTACTCCGGGGGCGGAGCGGGTGGCGTCACGAGCGGGGGCACGGTCGGGGCTGCCGGCGGCGGAGGCTCGTTCAACGGCGGCACCGATCCGTCGAACTCGGCGGCTGTCCGCGCGGGCAACGGCCTCGTGACAATCACGTACTGAGCAGCTTCTACTTCGGCTGCCAGCGCTTCTCCTTCACCAGCTCGGCCACGATATCCGCCGCCGTCCGCCCCGCCGCCTCGGCCGCAAAGTTGATCACGAGACGGTGGGTCAGGACGGTCGGCGCCACCGCCCGCAAATCGTCCTCATCCGCCATCGGCCGGCCGTCCAGCGCCGCCCGCGCCTTCGCGCCGAGCACCAGATACTGCGACGCCCGCGGCCCCGCGCCCCAGGAGACGTACTCCGTAATAAATGAAGGCGTCAGCGCATCACCGGGGCGCGTCATCCGCACCAGCGTCACCGCCGCCCGCACCAGCGCCGGCGACACCGGAATCCGCCGCACCAGATGCTGCATCGCCAACACGTCCTCCGCCGTCAGCGACGGCCGCACCTCCGCCGCCACATCCCCCGTCGTCGCCGTGACGATCGTCTCCTCCTCCTCCTGCGACGGATAGCTCACCCGCAGCTCGAACATGAACCGGTCGAGCTGCGCCTCGGGCAGCGGATACGTCCCCTCCTGCTCGATGGGGTTCTGCGTCGCGAGGACAAAGAAGGGAGACGGGAGATGGTGGGTTTGGCCCGCCGCCGTCACCTGATGCTCCTGCATCGCCTGCAGCAGCGCCGCCTGGGTCTTGGGGGGCGTCCGGTTCACCTCGTCCGCGAGCACGATATTCGCAAAGACGGGGCCCCGCACGAAACGAAACGCCCGCTTGCCGGTGCCGGCATCTTCTTCGATGATCTCGGTGCCCGTGATGTCGGACGGCATGAGATCGGGCGTGAACTGGATCCGGGAGAACTGGAGATCGAGCGCCTCCGCCACCGTTTGCACCATCAGCGTCTTGGCGAGCCCCGGCACCCCCACCAGCAGCGCATGGCCGCCCGAGAAGATCGCCGTGAGAATCCCGTCCAACACGTCGCGCTGGCCCACGATCCGGTGCCCGACTTGCGAAAGCAGATCCGCCCGGGCGGTGGCGAGGCGCTCGAGCAGCTCGACATCCCCAGACGGGGAATGGGGAGTGGGGAAAGGGCGGGGGTTTGTGGCCATTGGCGCGAAGGTTATCATAACGTTGCGCTTCTGCCCAGTCCGCTTTTTGCTTGCGAAAAATTTCACAAGCGTCTACGTTTCCGGCCGATACATGCCCCCCGCTCCAGACGACGATCGCCCACCGGCCGCCAAAGGCTACGGCCAGGGCTACGCCTACTTCGGCGCCGCCCTCAACTTCACGATCGCCATCCTGCTGTTCGGCGCCGCGGGATGGGCCGTGGACGGCTGGCTCGAGACCAAACCGCTGTTCACGATCATCGGTGCATTCACGGGGGGGACGCTGGGGTTCTTGAGCATCTACTACCGGGTGAAGCGAGACACCAAGCGGTGAGCGCGTATCTCCTGCTCGCGGGTATCGGCATCGCGCTCGTGGGCATCGCCGCGATCCTCGGCGGGCGGCCCGCCGTCATCGGCGGCGCGATCGCCCTCGGCGCACAGCTGTGGGCCGTCGCGTTGCTGCGACCCGTCATGAGATCGCCCAACCCGGCGTTCATGGCGCGATGGCTCGGCGGGATGGGCGTCCGGCTCCTCGCCCTCGCCGCCACCCTGATCTGGTCGCCCACGCTCGCCGCCTCGCTCGCCTTCCTCGGCGTGCTGTTGCCGCTGCTATTCCTGGAGACGAGGTTTCTCAGGTGATCCAGAAGCCCGACATCGGCGGGATGATCCTGCACCACACGGCCGACAGCCATGTGCTGGACTTCGACTTCCGGTTCCTGGGCCTTGGCAAACTCGAGTTTCACCTGCCTACGGATTGGGTACTGCTCGGGATCAACGTTTCCCCGACCAAGCACGTCGTGTATCTCGCCTTCGCCGCGCTGCTGGTCTTCCTCACGATGTGGTACGGCGGCCGCCAGGTCGTGAAGCGCCATAGAGAAGGAAAGGCGCCGAGGGGATTCGGCGGCGCGATCGAGGCGCTGGTGCTGTTCGTCCGCAACGACATCGCGATCGCCAACATCGGCCACGGGGGAGCGAAGTTCGCGCCCTACATCCTGACGCTGTTCTTCCTGATTCTCTACTCCAACCTGCTCGGCCTCCTGCCGTGGGGCGCGACGGCGACCGGCAACCTCGCCGTCACCGCGGCGCTCGCGCTGACCGCCTTCGTCACGATCGAGGTCTCGGGCATGATCGCGCTCGGGCCCAAGGGCTACATGAAGACGATCGTCATGGTGCCACCCGGGATGACGGGCATCGGCGCCGTGGTGATGGCGGTGATCATGACGCCCGTCGAGCTGATCGGCAAAATCGTCAAGCCGTTCGCGCTCACGCTGCGACTGTTCGCCAACATGACCGCCGGCCACTTCGTGATTCTCGCGCTGCTCGGCCTGATTTTCGTGTTCGGCACCGCGCACCCCATCGTGCGCAACGGCGTCGCCGTGGGGGCCGTCGCCTTCACGCTGTTCATGATGGGCCTCGAGCTGCTGGTCGCGTTTCTCCAGGCGTATATCTTTGCGCTCCTCACGTCGGTCTTCATCGGCCTCATGCAACACGAACACTAGAGAGGACACATGCACGCCATGCTGCTGCTGCTCCAGGACGCGGGACTTTCGCCCGCCGCCGCGCTCAACCAGAACGCGCTGCTCGGCGCGGGCATCGGGCTCGGCCTCGCCATCATCGGCGCCGGCCTCGGCATCGGCCGCATCGGCGGCCAGGCCGTCGAAGCCATCGCCCGCCAGCCGGAAGCCTCGGCCGACATCCGCGGCGCCATGATCCTGACGGCGGCGCTGATCGAAGGCGCGACGCTCGCGGCCCTCGTCTTCGCGCTGCTCTTCAAGATCCTGTAATGCCGTCGTTGCTGGCGCTGCTCCAGGAGCACGGCCCCGCCCCCGCCTCGCCGTTCGACATCAACACGGGCCTGATCTTCTGGACGCTCATCGTCTTCGGGATCCTGTTCGTGCTGCTGTGGCGGTACGCGTGGCCGTCGATCCTGAAGTCGGTGGAGGACCGGGAGCGGCGCATCGCCAAGCAGCTCGAGGACGCCGAGCGGGCCAATGCGGAGGCGCAGCGGCTGCTGGAGGAGCACAAGCGGCAGATCGCCGCGGGGCGGACGGAGGCGCAGGACATCGTCGCCAAGGCGAAGGTGGTCGCGCAGAAAGAGCGCGAGAACCTGCTGGCCCGGGCGCGCGAGGAATAC
>JAUYMC010000235.1 GCA_030699545.1 Gemmatimonadales bacterium
AGCACATCCTGTTCCAGGTGCCCCCCAACTCGACCGCCGAGGTCGATGCGCAGAAGAAGCGGCAGGCGGATCAGGTGTGGCCGCGGGCCCGGGCCGCCAGCGCCGGCTTCGGCCGCCTGGCGAGACAATATTCCGAAGATCCGGGGTCGCGCGTGCAGGGCGGCATGCTCGGCGTCTTTGGCCGCGGCCAGTTCGTGCTGGCGTTCGAGGACGCCGCCTGGCAGCTGGGCCCGGGTGAGGTGAGCCCCGTCATCAAGTCGCCCTTCGGGTACCACATCATCCGGCGGCCGCCGCTGGCGGAAGTCAGCGATACGTTCCGGACGGGGGTCGAAGAGCGGGCGCTGTTCCTGGCCGACTCGCTCTACATCGACAGTCTGACGACGCGGCGCAAGATCGAGCCGGTGGGCAACGCACCCGAGATCATGCGCGCCGCCGCCCAGGACATCGATGCCGCGCGCACCAGCAACCGAACCGTCGTGAAATACCGCGGCGGATCGTTCAAGGTGCGGGACGTCGTGCGCTGGCTCGCCGCGCTCGATCCGAGCGTGCTGCAGGCCCTGCCACAAGCGAGCGACGAGCAGGTGAATCAGTTCCTCAAGGCGATCGTGCAGCGGCAGCTGCTGATCGCGCAGGCCGATTCGGCGGGGATCACCCTCAGCCCCGACGAGATGGCGATGGTGCGGGCGCAGCACGATTCGGTGATCACGATCGTCGCGACCGTGCTCGACCTGAACGGGGCCATGACGGGCGACTCCGCGGGCTCGCCCCGGGCCCAGGTCGAGGATTATCTCGAGCGCGTCTTGAGCGGCCGCGCGCGGTTCTATCCCCTTCCCTCGTTCCTCGGCGAGACGCTGCGTGACCGCGCCGAGTGGGCGATCAACCCGGCGGGCGTGCGGCGCGCCGTCGAGCGGGCGAAGGAGATCCGGGCGGCGACCGATTCGCTGCGGCCGCCGACGGGCACTCCGCCCACGCAGCCGCCCGACACCGGAGCCGGCCGCTGATGCGCATCGCCGCGGTGCTGGGGGTACTCGCGGGGAGCCTCGCCGGCGTCGCCGGCGTCGCCGCGGCGCAGTCTCCGGACGCGCGGCCGATCGACCGCATCGTCGCGGTGGTCGGCACGCGGGCGATTCTCGCGTCCCAGGTCGAGGAAGACCTGGTGCAGATGCAGGCGCAGGGCGTCACGCTGCCGACCGATTCAGCGGGACGGATGCGGATGCGCCGGCAGGCGCTCGATCAGATGATCGAAGAAGAGCTGCTGGCACAGCACGCGCAGCGCGACACCAGCGTGACGGTGACGGAGCAGGAAGTGCAGGAGCAGGTGGAGCAGACCTACCAGAACGTGCGGCGGCAGTTCAGCTCGGAAACGGAATTCCGCGAGCAGCTGCGGGTGGCCCGCTTCGGGTCGCCGGACGAATGGCGGCGCAAGCTGACGGAGGATCAGCGGCGGGCCATCCAGATCCGGCGGCTGATCGAGAGCCAGCAGCAACAGGGAAAGCTGCGGCCCATTCCGCCGTCGGAAGACGAGATGCGCGCCTTCTGGGAGTCGAATCGCGCGCAGCAACCGCGGCGGCCCGCGGTCATTTCGTTCCGGCAAATCGTGATCAAGCCGCAGCCCGATTCCGCCGCGCGCGCCCGGGCGCGTCACGTCGCGGATTCGCTGGTGGTGGCGCTGCGCGGCGGCGCCGATTTCGCCAATGCCGCCCGGCGGTTCACCTCGGACACCTCGACGCGCGAGCAGGGTGGGGAGCTGGGGTGGTTCCGCCGCGGCGTGATGGTGAAGGAGTTCGAGAACGTCGCCTTCCGGCTGCGCCCCGGCGTCATCGCGGATCCGGTGGAGACCTCGTTCGGCTTCCACATCATCCGCGTGGAGCGGACGCAGCCGGCGGAGATCCTCGCGCGCCACATTCTGATCAGCCCGGAGGTCACGCCGGCACAGGTGGAGATCGCCCGGCGCCTGGCCGACTCGCTGCACGCCGCGTTGAGGCGCGGGGCATCGTTCGATTCCGTCTCCCGGCTGCATGCCGATCCGGAAGAGCCGAAGTTCGGCGAGGATGCGCCCGTCACGCAGCTGCCGCCCGAGTACCAGGCGGTGCTGGCGCAGGACACGACGCTGGGACTCAAGCCGGTCATCGTGACCGCCGCCAACACCGCACGGCCGAAGTTCACGATCCTCGACATCACCGCGCGCCACGCCGAGGGCGAGCTGACCTACGACGACGTCAAGGTGCGCATCCGGCAGACGCTCGGCGAGCAGATGGCCATCCGGCATTACATCGACCGGATCCGCCGCCAGACGTACGTCGACATCCGCTTCTGAACCGTCCTCCACGCCTGGCCGTCACGCTCGGGGATCCCCGGGGCATCGGTCCGGAGGTCGTTGAAAAAGCGCTGGCCCGCCCGCTGGACGCGGACGTTCGCATTGTTGGGAGGAGGGAGCAGGGAGCAGGGAGCAGTCTTCCCGAGGTCGAGGCCGGCCGCCTGTCAGGTCAAGCCATCGAAGAGGCCGCCACGCTGGCGCTCCGCGGCGAGGTCGATGCCATCGTCACCGGCCCCGTCCACAAGCAGGCGCTGCACGCCGCCGGCTACCGCTACCCCGGCGTCACCGAATTTCTCGCGCACCTCGCGGGCGACGTGCCCGTCGCGATGATGCTCGCCGCCGCCAGGCTCCGCGTGGTGCTGGTCACGACGCACCTCCCCCTGAAGGACGTCCCCGCCGCGGTGACCACGGAGCGCGTGGTCGAGGCGGGGCGGATCACGCTGGACGCGCTGCGGCGGATGTGGGGCATGGCGGCGCCGCGGCTCGCGCTCTGCGCGCTGAACCCGCACGCCGGCGAGGGGGGGCTGTTCGGCGACGAAGACGAGCGCGTTCTCCGGCCCGCGGCGCGGACGCTGGGAATTGCGGGACCGCTGCCCGCCGATACGGTGTTCGTGAAGGCGCTGCGCGGAGAATTCGACGCGGTGCTCGCCCCCTACCACGACGTCGGCATGACGGCGGTGAAGGTGGCGGGGTTCGGGAGCGGGGTGAACGTGACGCTGGGCCTGCCGTTCATCCGGACGGCGCCCGATCATGGGACGGCGTTCGACATCGCCGGCCGGGATCGCGCCGACCCCGCTTCGATGCGCGCGGCGACAACGTCGGGCGTCTCGACGGTGTTCACCTTGACG
>JAUYMC010000237.1 GCA_030699545.1 Gemmatimonadales bacterium
TTCCCCATTCCCCATTCCCCGTTTCGCATTTCCAAACGCCCTCGTCAACACCCGCTTCACGTTCGTATCCACCGCCGCCACCGGCTTCTCATAGGCAAAGCACGCCACGGCCCCCGCTGTGTACTTTCCGACACCAGGCAGCTTGATGAGCTCTTCGGGATCGTCCGGTACCCGATACCCGGTACCCGATACGTGCTTCGCGAGGGAGTGGAGGTGTCTCGCGCGCGCGTAGTATCCCAATCCATCCCAGGCCTCCCGCACGGCCTGAGGTCGGGCCCGGGCGAGGGCGTCGATCGTCGGAAAGCGCTTCAGAAACCGGGGATAGTACTCCAGCACCCGCGACACCTGCGTTTGCTGGAGCATGAACTCCGACACGAGGATGGCATAGGGATTGCGCGTATCCCGCCATGGTAGGTTTCTGGCCGTCCTCCGATACCAGGCCAAAAGCTTGCGCGTGAACGATTTCCGGCGCTGAGGGGTGGACGGGGGGGCCATGGCTACACAAGATACACGTCCATGAGGGCGGCAAACGCAGTGCTCGACCTCCGGCGCTACGTGGGACGGTGGACGCTGCATTCCGCCGGCCACGCCGGGCGCTTCAGTTTCATGGTCCTCGATCTGTTCCGCGGGTTCCTGGAATGGCGCGTCTGGGTTCCCCGCACCATTCAGCAGACCATCGCCGTCGGGTACGGGTCGCTCTTCATCGTACTGCTGGTGGCGGGGTTTGCCGGCGCGGTGACGAGCTTGCAGGCGGGCTATCAGTTCACCGGGCAGCTGCCGCTCTACGTCGCCGGCGGCATCATCGTCGAGTCGATGATCCTCGAGCTGGGTCCGGTGCTCACGGGTCTCATCCTGGCCGGCCGGATCGGCGCCCGCTATGCCGCCGAGCTGGGGAGCATGCGGGTCACCGAGCAGATCGACGCGCTCGAGAGTCTGGGGCGCTCGCCGGTCACCCACCTCCTGCTGCCGCGCATCCTCGCGGGCATCATCGCGATCCCGGTGCTCGTCATGCTGGCGAACGCCTTCGGGATCGTGATCGGCTATATCACCGCGCAAAGCTCCCTCGGGCTGACCTACGCCGACTTCGAGTTCGGCGCCCGGTCGTTCTTCAAGCCGCTCGACCTCTGGTACTCGCTCATCAAGTCGTACGCCTTCGCCTTGGCCGTCACGGTGCTGCCGTGCTACATCGGCTACCACACCCAGCAGGGGGCCGAGGGTGTCGGCCGGGCCACGACGCAGGCGGTCGTCTCGGCGTCGGTTTCGATCCTGCTGCTCGACACGATTCTCACCAAGCTGATCCTGGGGACCGTGCAGTGATCGAGCTGAAGCAGATCTCCAAGCGGTTCGTGGACAACGTGGTGCTCGACGGCGTGGACTTCACGGTCAACGAGGGGGAGACGGTCGCCCTGCTGGGCCCGTCGGGCGTGGGCAAGAGCGTGCTGCTCAAGCACATCATCGGCCTGATCAAACCCGACTCGGGCGAAGTCTGGGTGGACGGACAGCTCGTCCCCCTCCTCAAGCGCCAGGAGCTGTCGGAGCTGCGCAGCCGCATCGGCTACGTCTTTCAGAATGGGGCGCTGTTCGACTCGATGGACGTGTTCGAGAATATCCGGCTGGGGATCACCAACGAGACGCAGTATGCCGACAAGGCGTACTGTATCCAGCGGGTCAAGGAATGCCTGCGTCTCGTCAATCTGCAGCCCGAGGTGGGGCGCAAGCTGCCGTCGGAGCTCTCGGGCGGCATGCGCAAGCGCGTGGGCATCGCGCGGGCGATCGCCGGAAAACCGGTATACTTGCTGTACGATGAGCCCACGTCCGGGCTCGATCCGGTCAACGCCGACGTCATCGATTCCCTGATCGAACGGCTGCAACAGGAGATCGGTGTGACCAGCGTGGTCGTGACGCACGACGTGCGGGGGGCATTCCGGGTGGCGGATCGGATCGCACTGCTCCAGCAAGCCAAGATCCGCGCGGTGGGGACCGCCGAGGAGATCGTCGCCTCGAAGGACCCCGCGGTGCAGCAGTTTCTCGAGCGTGATCTCGAGGGCGCACTCCTGCAGGCGAACGAGGAACGTTGATGGATCTCACGTACAAGCAGGAAGTCGGCGTCGGGGCGCTCGTCCTCATCGGAGTCGCGGTCTTCCTCGTGGGCATGTTCTGGCTGACCGGCCGGTCGTTCAGCACGAGCGGCACGACCGTCCAGGTGGTGTTCAGCTCCGTCGCCGGGCTCAAGCAAGGGGACGCCGTCGTGGTCTCCGGCGTGAAGAAGGGCCGCGTGGGCGCGGTCGAGCTGGAGCGGGTGGGACGGGTGATCGTGACGCTGGAGATCGAAAACAGCGTGCGGCCGCGCATCGACGCGTGGGCCAAGGTCGCCTCGCTCGACTTTTTCGGCGCCAAGGTGATCGACTACAGCCCCGGCGTCCGGGAGGAGATGCTGCCCGCCGGCCGGACGATCACCGGGTCCAACGAGGCGGGCCTGTCCGACGTGGCCGGCGGCATGGCGACGCGGGCCAATGAGCTGCTCAACAACGTCAACGAGATCGTGACCGAGCGGCTGGGCGAGGACATTCACAACACCCTCATCGCCACGCAGCGCGCCATGAACGTGCTCGCGGGCGCGCCCAACCAGCCGTTCATCCAGCAGACGGCGCGCACCCTCGCCGCGACGGAACGCGTCATGGCGCGCGTCGATTCGCTGCTCGGCTCGGAGACGACCGCCCGGCGGATGGACTCGCTGAGCGCGAATCTCGGCACCCTCACCCGGCACCTGGCGGGCACGACGCAGCAGCTCGACACGCTGCTCAGCCGCATCAACCGCGGAGAAGGCTCGTTCGGGCGGCTCGCTGCCGACTCGTCGATGTACGTCGCGCTGCGAAACTTGTCGGTGTCATTGACGGCCTTGCTGACCGATCTCAAGGAACATCCCGACAAGTACATCAAACCCGGCATCGTCAGGATAAAACTGTTCTAACCGTAACGTTCCTCGGGACTTCGGCGGCCCGCCCCACCGTCGAACGCAATGTCTCCGGCCTCGCCGTGCACCGCGAGGGCGAGACGATGCTGTTCGAGTGCGGCGAAGGCACCCAGCGCCAGATGATGCGCTACGGCGTGAGCTTCGCGCTGTCGGAGATCTTCTTCACCCACTTTCACGCCGACCATTTCCTCGGCGTCATCGGGTTGATCCGGACGCTGGGACTCCAGGGCCGGCCCGAGCCGCTGTTCCTGTACGGCCCCAAGGGCGCGAAGGACATCTTGTCGACGGCGATGAAGCTGGGGGTGGAACGCACGCCGTTTCCGGTCGAGATCGCCGAAGTGAAAGCCGGGGACACGGTCGGAAATCGGGATGGCTACGACATCTGCGCCTTCCCGACGCAGCACGGCGGCGGGCCGTCGATCGGCTACGCGCTCAAGGAGCACGCGCGGCGCGGCCGGTTCGATGTCGAGAAGGCGAGGGCCACGGGGATTCCCGAAGGGCCGCTGTGGGGCAAGTTGAGCAAGGGGGAGACGATCGAGCATGAGGGCCGCAGCCTGACCCCCGACGGCTTTGTCGGCCCGGCCCGGCCGGGACGGCTGGTGGTGCTCACGGGCGACACCCGTCCCTGCGCGTCGGTGGTGGATGCCGCGCTGGGCGCCGACCTGCTGATCCACGAAGCGACGTTCGGCGAGGAAGAGCGCGAGCGCGCGCGCGACACGGGACACTCGACCGCCAGGGAAGCGGCGCAGATCGCGCTCGCCGCCAACGCCCGGCGGCTGGTGCTGTCGCACGTCTCAGCGCGCTATTCGATGTCAGCCGACGAGCTGGTCACGGAAGCGCGGGAGGTATTCCCGAACAGCAGCGTGGCAAAAGATGGGTTAGAGTTGGACGTCCCGTTCACCGCATAGGAGCCAATGCGCCCCGTCTCGTTCACGTACTCCGGTCACGTCCAAACCCCGATCGACCGAGTGTTCGCGCTCATCTCCGATCCCGAGCGGATGCCGGAGTGGTTGCCCCGCTGTGTCGGGGCGAAGGCGGGTATCCCGGCGCGGCGGGGCAAGGGGGCGCGCTATACCGTGACGTTCCAGCGCGACGAGATTCGTCACGACACGGTGATCGAAGTGATCGAGTTCTCGGCGCCGCACAGCTTCGGCTGGGTGGAGATCTATCACCGTGCCGGATCGAAGACGTTTTTTGCGCTGGGCTTTGCGGGAGCGTCCACGAAGGTGACGATGAAGCACATCTTCGTTCCGACGGGCCTGCGCTCCTGGCTCAACGGGCAGTTCTACCGGCGCCGCAACGCGCACCGCATGTTCGAAGGACTGCTGAACAATCTCCGCAAGGCGCTGACGCGCTAGCGTTTTTCCCGATGGCGCGCCGTGCGCCCGACGCGACGCCGGCCGGCGAGCGCGCTCAGCATCCGGCGAAATGACGGATACGCGAGCGGCTGCGGGATCCGATAGGGGCGGCGCCAGATGGTGTACAGCAGCCGCCGCACTTCGGCCGCGGGGAGCGAGCGGCGCGGGCGCCCCAGCGCCTGGTAATAGAGGGTCAACGGCACCGGCCGCCGTTTCCTCAGCGCCGGCTGGTAATACGGGAAGTCGAGCGTGATCACCCCTTCACGCGTGAGCAGCGTCGCGAGCCAGGGGTTGTCGGACCGCACTTCTCCCACGATCGCCTTGAGCGGCCGCCGCGCGATGCGGAGGGCGTCGCGCTCGAACGCCGCGCGCAGCCGCCGCCGCAGCCGCGGGCCGATGCCCAGCTTGCGGGCGCCGGGCGCGACGGCGATGTAGCCGATCAGCCCCACGTTCACGTTGCCGAGGTAGCTCCCCGTGGCCACGCCGGCCAACCGGCCGCCGCGTACCGCGACGAGCAGGTGCCAGTTCAGGTCGGTCCACACGCCCGCCGCGCGCTCGCGCATCACCGCTTCCCAATCCCGCCGGGAGACCATCTCGGCGTCATGGAACGCGTGTTTGAGCAGCCGGTAGGCGCCGCCGAGCGCGGGATCGGCGAGGGTGCGGACGGCGCGGATTACGACTTTCGCCGCCACGTCATACCTCGGACGGCGGCGCGGCGGGAAGGGGGAGCTTGAACAGCCGGCGCGCGTTCTCGTACATGATGGCATGCCGGTGCGCCGGAGCGAGCTTCAGCTGGCTCACGAAATCGACGTACGACTTCATGTCGCAAATCGGCCAGTCGGACCCATACAGGAACCGCGCCGGATCGCCCGCGTACAGAATGACTTCCGCGATCTGCTCCTCCATGTAGTCTTCGAACACCTCGGTGAACTCCCCCAGAATCAGCCCCGAGAAGTCGGCATAGACGTTCTTGTTCTTGTAGACCACTTCCATGCAGTCCACCAGCCAGGGATTGCCGAGGTGGCAGATGACGAGGCGGACGTCGGGATAGTCCACCGCAACGTCGTCCACCAGCAGCGGGTGCGCCATGCGTACCTTGGCGTCGGCCGAGAAGGTGTCCCCGCAGTGGATCATGACGGGAACGTCGTACTTGGCCGCGATGCGGAAGACCGTCTCGAGAGACGGGTCGTTGATGGCGTACCGGTCGTAGCCCGGATAGAGCTTGATCCCCTTCACCAAGCCGTCCCGGATCCGCTCCTCCATG
>JAUYMC010000243.1 GCA_030699545.1 Gemmatimonadales bacterium
CTGGCCGTTTCCCCCTACGACCTCACCCGCGGGCGCATTACGTACCGCCACAAGTGAACGCCTCCTGGAGCGCGCGGCTCGCCGGCTACAAGGGCGCCGACCACATCCGGAGCTGGGCGCAGCTGGCCTTGTCGTCCGTGCTGTTCGCGGGCGCCTGGACCTTGATGTACCTCAGCCTGTCCGTCGGCTACTGGCTCACGCTGCTCCTCGCCGTACCGACGGCCTTTTTCCTGATCCGGCTCTTCATCATTCAGCATGACTGCGGCCATGGGTCGTTCTTCTCTTCAGGCGTCGTTTCGGACGTCGTCGGCTCAGTGCTGGGCGTGATCACCCTCACGCCCTACCACTACTGGCGGAAGACCCACGCGCTGCATCACGCCACGTCGGGGAACCTCGAGCACCGCGGCTTCGGCGACATCGACACCCTGACGGTCGCGGAATACCTCGCGGCAACGCGCTGGCAGCGGCTCAAGTACCGCGTCTATCGCCATCCGGTGGTGCTGTTCGGCCTCGGGGCGATCCTGCATTTCTTCGTGCGCCACCGGATTCCCACGATCGTCCCGCGGGAATGGAAGCGCGAGCGCCGCAGCATCCTCTATACGAACGTCGGGCTGGCGGTCCTGATCGTGGCTGCGGGTTCGCTGCTGGGATTCCGCCAGCTGCTGCTGGTCCATCTGCCGGTGGCGACCTTCACGGTTCTCGTGGGCGTCTGGCTCTTCTACGTGCAGCACCAGTTCGAGCCGACGTATTGGGAGCATGACGACCGTTGGAAGTACGACGCGGCGGCGCTCCAGGGGAGCTCGTACTACCGGCTGCCGAAGATTTTGCAGTGGGCGACCGGCAACATCGGACTGCACCACATCCATCACCTGCATCCCCGCATTCCCAACTACCGGCTGCAGCGTGTCTTGGACGAGCACACCGAGCTCCAGCAGGTCCCGACGCTCACCCTCTGGGGAAGTTTCCGCTGTGTGCGCCTGACGCTATGGGATGAGCAGGAGCGCAGGCTCGTGTCGTTCGCGGCGGCCCGCGCCCGCTAACGCACCATCTATCGGCCCCGCCCGGGGCACGGTAGCTTCGCAGGTCGGTCCCTTTCTTTCAGCAATCGACGCCGTCACTCCCACGGGAGGGCAGGACTGAACTTCTCGCGGCTGTTCGCAGACCGCCGCACCGGCACGGATCGCCGCTCGGAACCGCGGCGGCAGACGGTCATGTCGATCGCGGCCGAGCGCCGCGCCGTCGTCGATCGCCGCCGCGGCGCCGAGCGGCGCAGCACCCTCGACCGCCGCGGCCGCAGCTCCCGCCAAGGGATCACCGAGCGGCCCGTCGAGCACGTGCGCAACGCCCTCCAACTGCTCCGCGAGGTCGCCCTCACGGGGGAGCTCTCCGAATCCCCCTCCGCCGACCTCGGCGCCGCCATCGAGCGCCTGCACCGCGCCGTCGCCATCCTCGAGCGTCAGCCGCAACGGTAGTGATCCCCCTCGCGGTCCTCGCGCTCCTGCAGGGGGTCCCCTCCCCCGACGGCCAGTGGCCGCTTCCCGGGCGCGACAATGGCGCGACCCGCTACAGTCCGTTGCGGCAGATCACCGCCGCCAACGCCGGCCGGCTCCGCGCTGTCTGGAGCTTCTCGACCGGCGTCCTCGGCGGCCACGAAGGCCAGCCGCTCGTCGTGAACAACACGATGTACGTCGTGACGCCGTTCCCCAACGTGCTCTACGCTTTCGATCTCACCGAAGAAGGCTTTCCGCTCCGCTTCAAGTACCGCCCCGACGTCAATCCCGCCGCCGTGGGCATCGCCTGTGGAAGACCCAGATCGCGAGCCTCGGACAAGGCGAGACGACGCCGATGGCGCCGTTCATCGCCGGCAATCGCGTCATCGTCGGACCGTCCGGCGGCGAGTTCGGCATTCACGGCTGGGTCAAGGCGCTCGCGCCCAGCTGGGAAGGCGACTCCTGGAAACGCGGCGGCGCGCCGGTGTGAGGATGGATTTCCTACGACGCCGAGCTGGACCTGATCTACTTCGGGACCGGCAACCCGGGGCCGTACAACACCGAGCAGCGGCCCGGCGACAACAAGTGGACGAACAGCGTGCTGGCGCGCCGGCCCCGCGACGGCTCACTCGTGTGGGCGTATCAGTTCACGCCGAGATGATCCTCGCCGATCTCACGATCGGCGGGCGCCGTCGCAACGCGCTCGTGCACTTCAACAAGAACGGCTTCGCCTACACGCTCGACCGCGCGACCGGCGAGCGGTCTACGCCGGCATCGGCGGCGACTGGTTCCTGCTCGCGGGGGACGTGCGCTCCGACGATCCCGCCGACGTCCGCCTTCCCGCCGACTTCGCGGCCGATCTCGCGCGCTACACGAGTCAGGGCGGCATCGTATGGATCTTCGGCCTGTAGTCGCGCTGCTCGCCGTCTGTGCCTGCGGTGGGGATGACGATGAGGCACCGCCGAGGGCGGCCAGATCTTCGGCGCGATGAATTGTGACGGCTGCCATGGGGGCGGTGGGACCGGGTGGGCCGGGCCGAGTCTCGTGGATGGGCGGTGGCGCTACGGCGGGAGCGATGGGGCGCTGTTCCAGTCGATCTACTATGGACGGCCGCGCGGCATGCCGGCGTACGGCGGCATCATGTCCCCGGGGGCTATCTGGAAGGTAATCGCCTACATACAGGCCCAGCCGGTCCCCGCGACCGTCCCCACCCAGTCCTGGATAGCCGAACCCGCCCAAAAATCACACTAGTTCGCGCGCCATTCATTATTTTGGTCACCCCAGACACCCCAGCGCTGAGGTGCTCCATGCGGGTCTACAAGGTGGTCGTGTCGTTCCTCGTGCTTGCCGCCGCGCTCGGCTGCGGCTCCAGGCAGCCCCCCAGGCAGCGCGTGCTGCTGCCGCCGACGCTCAACCTGCTCCAGTACCGCAACATCGGCTTGTTCCAGTTCTCGGTCGAGAACGCGAAAGGCTCGCTCCACGAGTTCGCCACCCGGCGCTTCGAGGAGTTCGCCCTGGCCGCCCAGACCGGCATCGAAATGCGGGGCTACACCGTCGCCGATTCGGCACGCGTCTTCAACGGCGATACGACGACGGTCCCCGTCGCCTTCTTCGGCCATCTCAAGATCTCGAACGTGAAGCCCAGCGGCGGCCTGGTGAGCCTGGTGCCGAATCTCGAGGCCACGGTCACCTGCGAGCTGTCCGTCTGGCTCGTCAACACGCGGACCGGCGGGACGTTATGGCGCCGCAGCTCGATATCCACGGAGAAGGTCGGCGGCCTTTCGTTCTTCGGCAGCACGCCGTCGTTCTCGGCCCGCGACCCCAATGAGGCGTACGGCGAGCTCGTGAACCGGCTGGTGCGCGCGGTGACGTACGACCTGCGGTCGACATGGGTTGATCAATAGACGAGCGAAAGAGCGGGAGCAGAGTGCAGTCGAAGGGGTAGATTCGGAGCGTGTCCGAACCTACCTCTTCTCCTTTGGAGGTGCCCCGTGGCCTCGTTTCGTTGGAGCGTTCTCGCGGTAGCAGCCTTTGCAGCGTGCGGTGGTGACAGTAATGGTGGTGGCGGTCCCAACGTCGGTTCCGTCACCCTCAACGCCGGCGACGAGCAGGTCGCCGCAGCGGGCAGCATCCTCCCGGAGTCATTGTCCGTGATCGTGCGTGACGACGCCGGCGCGCCCTTGCCCGGCATCAGCGTCGGCTGGACTGTCACGGCCGGTGGCGGCACCGTCTCACCCGCATCGAGCACCAGCGACGCCGCGGGGATCGCGAGAAGCCGCCGCACCCTCGGCCCCAACGCGGGCACGCAGACGGCGCGCGCGGCGGTCTCCGGCGAGACGCCGGTGGATTTCAGCGCCGTCGCACAGATCGACGGCGCGGTCAACATCGCCAACGCCACGACCGGCGTCCTCACCGATACGGTCGGGGCGACCAAGACCGAATCGCTCACGGTGACGGTGACCGACCACCTCGCCGCTGCCGTGCCGGGCGTGCAGGTGAATTGGGCCTCGGCGGGCGGATCGGTCTCAGCCGCACAGGTCGCCACCAATGCGTCCGGTCAGTCGAAGGTCGAGTTCACCTACGGCACCGGCGCGGGCAATCAGACGGCGACGGCGACGGTCACGGGCGTGGTCGGCTCGCCGGTCACGATCACGTTCACCGCGACCGCGGGGACCGCGACCCAGATCGCCAAGACGGCCGGAGACAGCGGCACGGCGGCGCCGAGTACCAGCGTCATCTATACCGTGCAGAGCCGCGACGCGCACGGCAACCCCAAGGGGGGGGTTGTCGTGGATTGGGCCGTCGCGTCCGGCGGGGGCTCGATCAGCCCCGCACAGAACACCACCGCCACCAACGGCAACGCGAGTGCAACGCATACGCTGGGTGCGGCGACCGGCGCCAATACCGCCACCGCGACCGCCAATGCCGTCGCCGGCGCGCCCGAAGTCACGTTCACCACCACCGCGGCGATAGTCACCACGGTCGAGGTGCGCGGGAACAACACGTTCTTCCCGACGAGCGTCACGATCACGCAAGGCAACGACGTGACTTGGGCATGGCAGGGGACGACGGCGCCGCATAACGTCACCTTCGCCGCCGCGACCGGAGCTCCAGCCGACATTCCCGATCGCATATCGGGCAGTCAGTCGCGCACGTTCAACACGGCTGGCACCTTCGCGTATCAGTGCACGAATCACGTCGGGATGACCGGGAGCGTAACGGTCAACCCCTAGCACCCCATTCCCCACATCTCGATCGCCTCGACAAAACGGGCGGCGCGCTCCTCGAGCTCGCCGTCCGTGATGTTTGGGATCCCGCTCTGCGCCAGCGCCCCGTCGAGCCGGACCCACAGACGGCGGCGCGTCGGCTCGAGCTGCAGCGCACGCGCCAGCGGGCCGATCGCCCCATCGTGCCATCCCTGGCGAACGTAGAGCTGCGCGACCTGCTCCATCAAGTTCACGTTCTCCGGTTGCTGCTGGAGCGCCGTCATGAGGCTGTCGAGCTGCGCGTCGAGATCGAGCATCTCCTCGATCTCCAGAGACATCACGACGGCGTGGGAAGGCGTAGTGGGTGGCGCGTCCGGTCCCGTGACCTGGGACGGGCATCCCATCAGGAGCACGACGTGCATCGCGAGCGCCGTGGCCGAGCCTTTCCAGGTGTTCATCCCCCCCCCTTGGTTGCCTGAGAGGGAAGGCAGGCGGCGGGCCAGCGGGCGTTACAGCGGGAACGGCGGCCCGCGTGTCAGTCTCGACACGCGCGGGCCGCCGCAACGGTGTTCAGTCGGACACGGTTCCTAGGCCGTTTCGGGTGGGGGCGGCGTGTCGGGCGAGTCCTTCCTCCCCTGCTTGTTGAACCACCAGATCGCGGCCATCACGAGCCCGACGACCAGCGCGATCTTGAAGACGACGAACAGCACCGGAAACAAAAAGAGCGACGCCAGCTTCCACATGGCGACGCCCACGACGCCGAGCGCGGCGACCTGCAATACGGGTTTGATCATGGGGGACCCTACGGGCCGGGGCGGCCCGAGGTGTCGCCCCGGGTGTTCAGCCGACCAGCTTCGCCCCTCCTGCGGATGCGCGCGAGGACTTCCGTGAGCGCTTGCGGGCGCCGTTCTTCCGTGGCATCGCCGACTCCTGGTGTATGGTGGATCCCCTGCCGCAGCCGGAGCTCTCAAGCGGCTTGCCGCTTGAGAAGCCCCGGGGTCTGCAAGCGAGTGCTTACGAACGGCTGGTCCGGCCCCTGCTTTTATTGCGCACCGACTTCTCGGCGACCTTGCGGCTGGAACGACGGCTCGTCCGTGACGGCTTCGAGCGGCTGTTGCGTGGCATGAGTCAGCTCCTGTCGAAGAGTGTGACCGTTATACCGTGGGTGTGCGCGTACCACGTCCCGCGACCAACTGCCAGATGAACGCGATCAACGCGACGACGAGCAGCACGTGAATCAGCCCGCTCGCCACGTTGAACACCACGAAGCCGAGCAACCAGGCAACGATGAGAATCACCGCGAGTGCGGCAAACATAGCAATCCTCCTCGAAGACGGATGTCTTCTGCGGACAGATTAGTAAATCGTCACGTGGCAGCCAATCGCCCGTTGAAACAGGTGGGATGTCTGGAGGAGCTAGTCCCTCCAGACGACCGTCATTCTCCGGTCGCGCGCTGAATGCTCGCGTACACATCGCGCGCTTTCGCGCGCTCGGGAGCGGTGCCGAAGATCTTCTCGCCGTCGAACCGCCCGTTCTCGATGAAAATCTCCGAGATCCGGTTGCCCGCCGTCACGCTGCCCGCGACGAACACACCCGGCACCGACGTCTCGAGCGTGTCGGCGTCGATCTGGGGACGGCCCGTCTCGGCGTCGAACGCGACGCCGATGCGGCGCAGCAGCGCGAGATCGGGATGGAAGCCGATCAGCGGGTACACCCGCTGGGCGGGCAGCGCGGCCGCGCCGCCGGGCCCCTGCACTCGGACGTCGGTGGCCGTAATCGCGGTCACCTGCGCCGAGAGCCGCGCGCCGATCTCCCCCGCCTTGATGCGGTTCTCGAGATCGGGGCGCAGCCAGTACTTCACGCTCTCCGGCCACCGGGCGCCGCGGTAGACGATCGTCGCGCGCGCGCCCGCCCGGAACAGCTGCAGCGCCGCCTCCACCGCGGAGTTCTTCCCGCCGATCACGACCACGTCCATGCCGTAGGAACGGTGCGCCTCGTCGAAATGGTGGCGCACGTGCGGCAGCTCCTCGCCGGGCACGCCGAGGCGGTTCGGATGGTCGAAGTAGCCGGTCGCGAGGAGGAGCTTGTCGCAGGTCAGCGTGTCCGTGCCCTGAGGCGTGTCGACCTCGCAGACCAGGCCGCCGCTGCCCCGCTGGGCGGTGACGAGCCGGGTGTAGGGGCGGACGCGGATATCCTCGACCCGCGCGACGCCGCGGTAGTACTTGAGCGCTTCCTCCCGCGTGGCTTTGGCGCCGGCGCAGATGAGGGGGTGCCCGCCGATCTCCAGGCGCTCCGGCGTGGTGAAGAACGTCATCCCGATGGGATAGCGCACGATGGAATGCGCGAGGGCGCCGGCGTCGATGACGAGCGGCTCCAACCCTCGGCGTTTGGCGGAGATCGCGCAGGCGAGGCCGATGGGGCCGGCGCCGGCGATGAGGATCGAGTGGTGCGCGCTCAGGCGACCGGCGAAACCCGTGGGCCGGAGGGGCGAGGCGGTGAGGGGGGCGGCGGCGGCAGCCGGAGGGCCGCGAGGGCGGTTCCGGCATCGGTCCAGTGGGCGTGCATCCAGTCGGCGAGCCAGGCGGGCAGCGCGCGCGTGCGCTCGAGCGGCTCCGTCGCCGCCTGCCGCGGCTTGCCGGTCAGCATCTCATAGGTGAGGGCGGCGACCGTCTCCATGTCGTTGCGCGCGCCCGCCCCCGCGACGCGGAGCGGCACCGGCGGCCCCGCGCTGAACGACCGCTCGATCGCGCCGGAGATCCCCGTATCGGCGAGGACCGCCCCGTCGTCGGTGAGCAGCACGTACTCGAGCTTCACGTCGCCGTGCGGCAGCTTCGCCGTGTGCGCGTGCGCGAGCCCGGTGAGCACGCCGCGCAGGATGTCCACCGCGCGGGCGATCGGCACGGGACCGTTCTTGGCCATCCAGGCGCGCAGGGTCGTCCCCTGCACGAACGGGCGGCAGTGATAGATGAACGAGCCGGCGCGCCCCGCCCCGCGCGGCGCGACGAGATGCGGGTGACGCAGCGAGTCGGCGAGGAGCAGCACTTCGCGCTCGAACCGCGCGGCGTCGATGGCGAGAGAGAGCGGCGCGGG
>JAUYMC010000245.1 GCA_030699545.1 Gemmatimonadales bacterium
AATCCGTCTCGACTACGGGTCACGGTCGACTCGGTGGTTCCGGCTCCGATCAGTGTGGTCGCGAGTTCTCCGACCGTGGACACGACGACGAGGTCTGTCGCGGAGGAGTCCGTGCCACCGCGGAATTGGTCCGCCGTACGAATGGCGTCCTGGACATGCGCTGATGCAATCAGCTCGTAGGCCTCAAGGATCTCGGCGGGAAGCGTATCGGCGGGCGGCCGGAGTGCGGGAGTCTGCAAGAAGACTAGAGCTGCGGAGACGACCGAAAGAGCTACCATCGTCCATCGCACCTTGGTTTGGCCGTGCCGGACACTACCCCACGAGCCAAGAGATTGTTCTGCACGCGGAGCTCCAATCGAGCTGGCGGAACGGTGCATCGCTGGTGCGAACGTGGGGCGGTGACATTCATCTCCGCCGCCACACCGATGACAGCAGCAACGGGACCACCCACAACGCCCGGAGAGTCCCCGGCGAGCGTCGTCAGCGTCACGAGCGCGATCATGCCGGCCCGATCGCGGCAAGCGCGTACCACGTCGGCGCCCGTCAGAGGAGGGTCGCGGCAGCATGAACGGCGTACCCGGGCCGACCGGGCGTTCGACGCGCAGGCTCTCGCCGGATCAGCGTTCGATCCGGGCCCGGACGACGAAGGGCACGCCGTCGGCGTCGGTGGTGATCGTGAGCAATCGGTCGCCGCGGATCAGCAGCGGAGCGCCAGACGCGATCGCGAAACTCGCCCGCACCTCGCCCAGGTAACGCCCCCCCTCGTCGAACACATCGAAGACGCGCCGCGCCGCATCGCCGGGCATGATCGGCATGACCCACACTGAGCCACGGTCGTCGACGACGAATCGCTCGAACGCCGGCTTGCGCGACGGGATGCGCGACGCATCAACCTTGCCGCCCTGCGCGGTAAACCACTCGTACGCGGCCACCGCCGAATCCCGCTCGGTCGAGGAGACCGGGAGGGGTTCGTACGCCCGCTCGATCACGAGACCGGTATCGCCGGCCAGCTCGCGGCGGTAGATGCGATACGGCGCCGTCAGGCCGAACCAGACATATCCGCGCGGGTCGAACGTCCAGGAGAGGGTGGGCGTGAACGCCACCGTGGCGATGGCGCGCATGCTTTCGCGCTCGAGCTTGAAGATCTCACCCTCGTGGCTCGGCAGGGGCAACGTGTCCGTGGACTGGAGCGTGGAGTCGTAGCGGAGCAGCCGGTCGCCGCCCATTTCGCCCGAGGGGCGGTACCACTCGTAGACATTGCCGGCACGGTCGATACCGCCTTCCCAGCGCCACGTGAACCAGCCGCTGATGCGGCGCGGACGCGTCGTCACGAGGACGCCCGCCGTGTCGAGCAGTGTGTACCGCACATTTTGCTGATCGACCACCCAGAGCCGGCCGCGCGGGTCCCACGCCATGCCGATGGCCTGCCGGAACTCTCCCGGGCCGGCCCCCTTCCGTCCGATCGTGCGGACGTGGGCGCCGGCGGAGTCGAAGACGCGAATCTCCTGCGCCTGGCTCTCCAGGACGTAAATGCGTCCACGATCGTCGGTCTCGACGGCCGCAATCTGCGCGAATGCGGCCGGGCCCTCACCGTCGGCGTTGCCGATGCGAGCGACTTCGACGAGCCGCCACCCGGTCGACGAGTCCCAGAATTGGCCGCTTTCGTTGCGCACGAGCACGGCGCCGTTGGGCAGGGTGTCGATCGACCCGCGCCACCCGCTCCCGCCCTCGCCGGAGGCGCAGGCGGCGGTGAGGAGTCCCAGGATAGGGGTGGAAAAACGACGTCCGCGATCGAAGAGTCCGTGCTCTAAAGAGCCGGCTCGGCCAGATCGGGCGTCCTGAAGGACGCGTGTCATCGCCGCCACCGCACAACGAGCAACGGTACTACCCAGAGAGCCCCGAGCGTCCCCGCTACAACTCCCCCAACCGTGGCCAGCGCGATCGCGCCGAACAGCTCGTCGGGATCGGTCCCGACGGCGAGCGGCAGAAGGCTCGCGAGCGTCGTCAGCGTCACGAGCGCGATCATTCCGGCTCGATCGCGGCAAGCGCGTACGACGTCCGCGCCCGTCAGCGGCCGCCGTTTCGCGAGCGCGGCATCCACGAGCAGAATCGCCTGGTTCACCGCGAGCCCCACGACGAGAATAACGCCCACCGCGGCCTCGCGCGTGAACGCGGCGTCCGCGATCCAGAACGCGGCCGCCGATCCCGCGAGCGCCACCGGCAGACTCAGGAACACCATGGTGGTCGCCCAAACGGAGTCGAACACCATCGCCACCGCGAGGATCACGAGCACGATCCCCGCCGCGAAGACGAGCCACAGCCCCTTGGCGCTCTCATCCTCCCCCCAGGAGAACCACGAGCCGTCCTCGGCGCTGTATCCGGGCGGCACGGCGATCGACTCCAGGAACGACTTGTGCGTGCGCGCGCCAAGCCTTGGGGGGCCGCGGAACTCGTAGCTGACGATCCGGAGATATTGCTGGTCCTCGCGGTCGATGCGCGCCAGCGTCTCGCGCTCGTCCACACGGGCGACGTCGCCGATCCGCAGCGGCGCTCCCAGCCGATTGGGAACGAGGCTGGCGCGCAGCTCATCGAGCGAGCGCTCGCGCGCGCCCGCCGCCTTCAGCGTCACACGCATCTCCTCCCCATCCACGTCGAGTCGCGTCGCACCCGCTGGCCCTCCAACCTGGCGCGTCACCGCGGCAGCCAAGTCGCGGGCGGTGAGCCCGTAACGCGCTAGCGCCGCCCGGTCCGGCTCGAGGACGACCGTATGGGCCTTTTCCTGACCCCAGAACCGCGCGGCGTTGATGTCCACGCTGCGCACCCGCGGGATCCGCTCGAGCTGCCCCCTCAGGTTCCGGGCGATCTGCTCGACGCCGCCGTAGGAGTATCCCAGCAACTTGATCCGGAACTGCGGGATGCCGCCAACGCCACCCGAGGAGTAGCCTGAGCCTTGGTACTGGACGCTCACCTCGGCGCCCCCGATCAGGATCGCTCTCTGTGTCAGCTCCTCTTGCAGGACGTAGGGGATGGGCGTCAGGTCCGCGCCCCGCGCGAATGTGACCTGGAGCCAGGCGCCATCCCGCGACCCCTGGGCGACCACCTGATCCACCCCCTCGCGCCCCACGACGATCCGCTCGAATTCCCGCATTCCCGCGTCGAGACTCGCGGGGTCCGACCCCCGCGGGAAGCTGAGCCGCGCGGACAGCGACGCCCGCTGGCCCCACCAGGCGCCGAAGCTGAAGCGGGGCACCTTGCGGACAAAGCCCCACGCGACCGTGCCCAGCAGCAGCGCCACGACCGCCAGCGTTGCCCAGCGCCAGCGCAGCAACCCGACGACCGAGCGGGTGTAGAGGCGGAGCGCGCGCGGCCAGGTCCCAGAGCGGAGCCCGTGTCCCGAGCCGAGCGCGGGGACCATCACGACCGACGAGAGCACCGACCAGCCGAGCGCCAGCGCGAACGCCACGGCGAACGGGGTGAACGCCGCGCGCGCGTTCCCCTGCAAGTAAAGGAAGGGAACGAGCACGACGGCCGTGGTCAGCGTGGCCCCGAGCACCGCCGGGGTGATGCGCCGGCCCGCGGCGGCGCGGC
>JAUYMC010000246.1 GCA_030699545.1 Gemmatimonadales bacterium
CCCGCGCCGCCCGCGCCGCCTGCCCGGTAGACGGCGAGCACGGTCGCGACGGCGAGCAGGCCGCATCCCGTCGCGACGAGCGTGACCCGCCGCGCCGGGCCGCCGAGCGTGCTCGTGGCCATGGTGCCGATGGCGCCGAGCGTGAGGATCGCCGGCAGCGCCCCGATACCCGGTACGCGCCAGGTCGTCCCGAGCGCCGGGACGAACCGCACGAGCAGCGCAGCCACGGCGGCCGTGACGAGGACGACACTCGCCGCGAGTACGAGCCCCGCCGCCGCTTCGCCGCGCGGGATGCGGCGCATGAGACGCCACGGGAACTGCGCGCCCACGAGCGCGCCGATCCATCCGAGTGCGAGCGCCGTCACGGGAGTGAGGGCGCGCAGCACGGCGTCATCCAGTACGCGGAGACCCGGGCCGAGCAGGGCGCCCAGGAGAACGAAGGGGAGCACGGCGGGCACGCGCAGCGGAGGGAGCGACAGGCGAGTGATGCCGATGCCGGCGGCGACGACGAGTGCCAGCGCGAGGAGGGGATGCACGAGGGCGAACGTTCGCGTGCGCTTGACGCAGGCGCAAGCGTGACCGTAGCTTGGGCGGACCTATGCCACCGTCGTTCCGCGTCACGGGCGGGCGCGCGCTCAGCGGCACGATTCGCCCCGCCGGCAACAAGAACGCGGCGCTTCCCATCCTCGCAGCAACGCTGCTCTCCGACGGCCCCTGTCGCATCGAGAACGTCCCGAGAATTCGCGACGTCGAAACACTCGTCGCCCTGCTCGAGCACGTCGGAGCGACGGTGCAATGGCACGGTCCCAACGCGATCGAAGTCGATCCGTCGGGCGCCGAGCCGCGGCCGCTCGACCCCGCGCTCTGCAAGGAGATTCGGGCGTCGATTCTGCTGGCCGGCCCGATGCTCGCGCGGTTCGGACGCGTCACCTTGCCGCCACCGGGCGGTGACGTGATCGGACGGCGGCGCGTGGATACACACTTCCTCGCGCTCGAGCGGCTCGGGGCCGAAATCACCGTCGGCGATTCCTACGCGTTGCAGGGGAAGCTGAAGGCGGACGACATCTTCCTCGACGAGCCGAGCGTCACAGGAACGGAGAATGCGCTGATGGCCGCGGTGCGGGCCCCGGGCACGACCATCCTGCGCAACGCGGCCTCCGAGCCGCACGTGCAGGACCTGGCGCGCTTTCTCACCGCCATGGGCGCGGCGATCGACGGCATCGGGACCAACACCCTCACCATCGAGGGAGCCCGGCCGCTGGCGTCTCGCGGCCCGTACACCGTGGGACCCGATCACATCGAGATCGGCTCGTTTATCGGACTTGCCGCGGTGACGGGCGGTGCGGTGCGCATCGAGGGCGTGCGCGGGGACGATCTCCGCTCGACGCTCCTCGCCTTCGAGCGCCTGGGCGTCCGCCCCCGGCTGGATGGGACGACGCTCGTCGTGGATGCCGAGCAGGAGCGGCGCATTCGGCCCGACCTGGGCGGCCATGTGCCCAAGCTCGAGGATGGACCGTGGCCGGCGTTTCCGGCGGATCTGATGTCCATCGCCATCGTGGTCGCCACGCAGTGCGAAGGACTCCTGCTGGTCTTCGAGAAGCTGTTCGAATCGCGGCTGTTTTTCGTCGACAAGCTCATCGGCATGGGCGCGCGGATCGTGCTGTGCGATCCGCATCGCGCCGTGATCGCGGGACCGTCGCCGCTGCGCGGGCAGGTGGTGGAAAGCCCCGACATCCGGGCCGGCATGGCGATGCTCCTGGCCGCGCTCGCGGCGCAGGGCGACTCGGTGATCCAGAATATCGGCCAGATCGAGCGGGGCTACGAGCGCATCGACGAGCGGTTGCAGGCGTTGGGGGCGCAGATTGAGCGCCGCGCGTGAGACGCCCGTCCCCGACTCGGCGCTCCCGCGCCTCGAGCTGGCGGCCTGGGCCGAGCGCTACGGCCTGACCGCCGGCATCACCGCGCGCCCCACGAGTCTCGGCCTCTGGACTGAAGAACCGGTCGGGCAGGTGATGAGCCGCTGGCGCGCCTTCCTGGCGACCTTCGCCGCCAGATTCCCCACCGTCGTTCTCAGTCATCAAGTGCACGGCACCGCGATCCAGTGGTACGAGGAGCTCCCGCCGGGCTGGCTGCTGCTCGACGGTCTCGACGGCCATGCCACCGCGGACTCCGGCGTCCTGTTGACCGTCACGGTCGCGGACTGCATCCCGGTGTATCTGGCGGTGCCGGAGACGGGAGCGCTCGCGCTGGTCCATGCGGGATGGCGCGGCACGGCGGGCGGCGTGCTCGCGCGAGCCGTCGCGGTGCTGAACGCGCACTCGTCAGCCAAATCCACAACAATTGTAATGCATTGTGGTGTAGGCATTTGCGGCAAGTGTTATGAAGTGGGTTCTGAGGTCGCCGCGCGCTTCGGCATCCGCGCGCCGGGTGCGGTGCGCCTCGATCTGCGCGACGTGCTCCTGCACCAGGCGCACGCGCTCGGCATCGCCGAGATCACCGCATCGCCGTGGTGCTCGATGGAAGGTCCGGACCGGTTTTTCTCCCACCGCGGATCAGGCGGCCGGGATGGGCGCATGGTGGCGTACCTAGGGCGTCCCCGCGGTTGACACGCTAGGGCCCCCGGCTACATTCCGGTCGTGCTGCGGGCGAAGTTCGGCCCGCGCTTTTTTTTCCCATGCTCACCGAGAGTCTCGTCGAAGCGTTCCGGACCCGGCTCGAGCAGTTGGGTCTCGACCTGGCCGACCTGCGCATCGGCGGCACGCCGAACCGGCCGCTGGTCCAAGTCCGTATCGATTGGCTTCCGCCCGCAAATGCGGAGGACCGGCCTCCCCCTCGGGGGGTGACCGTCGCCGACTGCACCATGGCGAGCCGTGCCCTCGAGGCGTGGCTGGACGCGGACGGGGCCGGCGGCGGTCCCCTCGGCAACCGGTACGTGCTCGAAGTCTCGAGCCCGGGGCTCGAGCGGCCGCTGCGCTGGCACCGCCACTGGCGGCGCTTCGTCGGCCACGACGTCCGCGTGAAACTGGCGGGGGTAGGGCGGGTCCGCGCCCGTATCGTGGACGTGCCGACGGCCGACACGGTGGTCCTCGAGCCGGAGGGCCGGGCGGCGACGGAATACCGACTCGCGGACCTGCAGGACGCGCGGCTCGCGAGCGACACTGATGGCTGACCGCTGATGACCGATGACTGAGGACACCTGATGGCAAACGCACCGGACGTCGTTTCCGCGATCCGCGAGCTGACGAATACGAAGCAGCTGGAGCGCACCGAGCTGATCGACCTGCTGAAGGACGGCCTGCACGCGGCGCTCGTCAAGCGGTACGGCCCCAATGTCCGTGCGGAAATCGGCATCGACGAGCTGAAGGGGTCCATTCGCATCGTGGTGCTCAAGACGGTGGTCGAAACGGTCGAAGATCCCGGGACGCAGGTGTCGCTGGAGGAAGCGCGCTTCGAGGACCCCGACTTCGAGCCCGGCGACGTGCTCGAAGAAGAGGTGCCGTTCGACCAATTCGGCCGTACCGCGGTCCAGGCGGCGAAACAGCGCATCATCCAGCGCGTGCGCGAGGGCGAGCGGACCCGCATCCGGGAGGAGTTCTCCGACAAGGTCGGCGAGCTGCTCTCGGGCGAGGTGCAGCAGATCGAGCGCGGCAAGATCGTCGTGATGCTCAACAAGTTTCGCGAAGCCGAAGCGATCATCCCCTATCGCGATCAGAATCACCGGGAGCACTTCCATCAGGGCGACACGATCCGCGCCGTCTTGAAGCGCATCGAGGAAACGCCCAAGGGCCCGCGCCTGATTCTGTCCCGCGCCGACCCGTTGTTCGTGAAGGCGCTGTTCAAGCTCGAAGTGCCCGAGATCCAGCAGCAGATCGTCGAGATCCGCGCGACCGCACGGGAAGCGGGCAGCCGCACCAAGATCGCCGTGTCGTCGCGGGACGATTCGATCGATCCGGTGGGCGCCTGCGTGGGGCTCAAGGGCTCGCGCGTGCAGGCCGTGGTGAACGAGCTGAACGGCGAGCGCATCGACATCGTGCCGTGGTCGTCCGATCCCGAGCGCTTCGCCAAGCTGGCGCTCGCGCCGGCGCGCGTCGCCCGCGTGTTCTCCGACCCCGAAAGCAAGACGATCCAGGCGATCGTGGACGAGGATCAGCTGTCCCTCGCCATCGGCCGCAACGGGCAGAACGTGCGCCTCGCCTCCGAGCTCACCGGGTGGAAGGTGGATCTGTACTCGAGCCGCGAGTGGCTGGAGCGCGGGGGCGAAGGCCCGCTGTTCGCGCCGCTCCCCGCCGCCCCCGAGGAATCGGTGGCGCACGTTGCCCTGACCGAAATGAAGGGGCTGTCGCCCGAGCTCGTGGCCGTGCTGGAGCAGGCCGGCAAGAAGACGCTCCAGGACATCCTCGATCTCGAGCGCGAGGAAGTGGATCAGCTGCCCGGCATGACGGCCGACCTGGCCGACAAGATGATGGCCTTCCTCAATGAGATGACCGAGGACGGCGGCGCGGACGACGACTCGCAGGAAAACGCGGGAGCCGGAGGCGCGGCGACGCCGGCGTGACCTCGCGCGTCATGCGGCTGCTGGGGCTGGGCGTGCGCGCGGGAACGGTCGTCGTCGGGGTCGCGGGCGTGCGCGCGGGATTGCAGCGGGACAAGCTGGCGTGCGTGGTGCTGGCCAGCGATGCCAGCCAGCGCACCGTCGACAAGGTGAGGCGGCTGGCGGAGGCGCGGAAGATTCCCGTGCTCCGCGGTCCGAGCGCGGAGCAGCTGGGCCTCGAGCTCGGCCGGCCGCCGGTACAGGCGGCCGGAGTCGCCGATCGGGCGCTGGCCAATGGCATGCGGTCTGTGGAGGAGTGAGTGGCAACGACGCGGATTCATGATTTAGCGGCAGAGTTCGGCATCTCGAGTGAGCTGCTCATGGGCATGCTCAAGGAGATGGACATCTTCGTGCGCAGTCACCTGACGCCGCTCAAGGACGAGCAGGTGGCGCTGATGCGTGCGCGCTGGGAGCGCGACAAGCGCAAGCAGAAACAGCCGGCCGCGCCGCCCAAGCG
>JAUYMC010000248.1 GCA_030699545.1 Gemmatimonadales bacterium
GCGCGATGCGGCGGCATGGGCGTACCACCCCTCCGGAGCGAACAGGGGCTGCTCGATGGAGAGCCGCGCCGTGTAGTCGCCGACGGGGGACGGCCGGTTGAGCGCGTCGAGCGAGAGGTCGCTGGCGGTGAAACGCTCCTGGCGCAGCTTCATTCCGAAGGCGGCCACGGGATCGGTCGACCGCACACCGCGGAGCTCGGTGCTGATGGTCGGGAGAAAGGCCCTGCTCGCTTCCCTCGATGCCTGCGCTGCGGCACGGGCCTCAGCGCGCTCCGCGCGAAGCGTCGGGTTGGCCTCGAGCGCTCGCGTGCGGGCCGCCTCGAGGGTGAGCGCGAGGGTGTCGCTCGAGGGGAGCTGCAGGGCCAGTAATAGCATCATAGCTATGTTCATATGTCATGGCCGAACGAACGCGCCGTCCGCGACACGCCCGCCTTCAGGCGTCACACTCGCGGATGCAGTTCAGGACGTGGTGGACTTTGGGTTCGACGACGCGGTAATGGACATTCACGCCGTCGCGCTGCGCCGCGACGATGCCGCAGCCGCGCATGCGGGCCAGATGCTGCGACACGACCGCCTGGGACACGCCCACGGCGTGCTGGATGTCGGAAACCGTCGCCGCGCCTCGCTCCAGGACCTCGACGATCTTCAGGCGCTGGGGGTGGCCCAGCATCTTGATGATTTCAGCGGCCCGCTGGAGAACGGCGGGATCGATGCGACGCAGCAATGCGGTTCGAACGGGCATGTCATATAGTAATATAGATATATTATAATAGTCAAGCCCGGCTTCAGGCCTTCAGCTTCTCCAAGTACTTGCTGCGCAGCTTCGCGACTTTGGGGGCGATCACGGCGCGGCAGTAGGGCTGGTTGGGGTTCCGCCGGTAGTACTCGCGGTGATACTCCTCCGCCGGATAGAACGCTTCGAGGGGCACGATCGCGGTGACGATGGGTTCGTCAAAGACGTGCTCCGCCTCGAGCTCGGTCTTCACGGCTTCCGCCTCCCGCCGCTGCTCGTCGTCATGGTAGAAGATCGCGGAGCGGTACTGCGTCCCGACGTCGCCGCCCTGGCGGTTGAGCGTCGTGGGATCGTGCAAGGTAAAGAACACGCCCAGCAGATCGCGATACGACAGCACCGCGGGGTCGAAGGTCACCTGCACGACCTCGGCGTGGCCGGTCGCGCCGCTGCACACGGCCTGGTAGGTCGGATTCGGCACGTGGCCGCCCGAGTAGCCGGAATCGACCTTCGCGACGCCGCGCAGCTGCTCGAAGACCGCCTCGAGACACCAGAAGCATCCGCCGGCGAGTGTCGCGGTTTGGTTTTGTCCGGTCGTCATCGTCCTGCAAGGTAGCGCCGCAGGATCGCGTTGAAGTAGCGCGGGTTCTCGGCGTGCATGCCGTGCGCCGCGCCGGGGATCGAGACCGTCGAATCGTTGCGGAGGCAGCGCGCCAGCTCGTCGCTGATCAGCTGAAAGAACGGCCCGCTGCGCTGGCCGCGGACGATCAGGACCGGCACGCTCAGGCGGCCCAGGTCGGCGCACGACACCGGCGGGAGATACTGCTCTCGGTTCGCCAGCATCTCGAGCCGCATCTCAAAGGCATGCCGGGCCAGGTGTGCGCGCGCGGCGGGCGGCAGCGCGTCGTAGGCGCCGACGCGGCCGAGCACGCCATCGACAAACGCGCGCAGCCCGGCGATCGAGTCGCCGCGCGCAAACGCGGCGCGCGCGGGGTCGAGGGAATTCGCGAACACGGCGTAGCGCACCGAGTCACCCCCCGTCGTCCCCGACAGCAGCGAGGCGATGGGCGGCTCGGCGAGCACGAGCGAGCGGACGAGCGAGGGATGATCGCGCGCCAGCGCCAGCGCCGTGTAGGCGCCGTACGAGGAGCCGACCACATGGGCGGGCGCGAGCTCGAGCCGCAGCAACAGGGCAGCGAGGTCCTCGGCGTGCAGCTTGGGCGAGTAGACCTGCCCGTCGGCCACCTGCGGGTTGGGTGGATGATAGCGGCGGCTGTACACCAGCACGCGATAGGTGCGGGCGAACGCGGTATCCTGAGCCGACCAGGTGCCGAGGTTGTCGAGCGATCCGTGTACGAAGACGACGGGCGTCCCCGTGTCACCCAGCACGCGGAAGTGCAGGGTGGTGCCGTTCACCGCGACGGCGCGCAGCCGCTCGACGGCGGGGGCAGCGGGAGCCACGGCCGGAGGGGGGACAGCGGGTGGCGGGGGTGCGGGCGGAGGCGGGTTGCCACCGCACGCCGCCAGGCCTGCGATCAATGCCGCGAGACGTTTGACCATATCAGCCCCAGTCTTTGGAGTCGGGCGCAACGCGCCGCATCGCCTTCAAGAATGCCATCGCCGACTGCGCATGCCGGGTGGCGGAATCGTCCCCGCTCTCCCGAAATCCAACCTGAAGCCCGCTCACCTCCTCCGCAATCACGTTCACCGTGCCGTCGTCCTTGGCGATCTTGCCGCGCACGAGCACGAACGGCTCCCCCCGTACCGCGGCGCGACAGCGGTCGTACACATCCGGCCGCACAATCACGTTCGTCATTCCCGCTTCATCCTCGACGAGCAGAAACACGAATCCCTTGGCCGTTTGCGGCCGCTGGCGGGCGACCACGAGCCCCGCGACCTGGCAGGCGGTTCCGTGCTTGAGGGTGGGGAGGGCGTCGTTGCGCGTGAGACCGGGAGGCAATGCATCTCTAATAAGGACAATGGGATGGCAACTCGCCGAGAACCCCATGGTGCCATACTCGGCGAGCAGGCGCTCGGCGGGTGCCAGCGAGCCGAAGGGGAGATGCTCGTGCGGGTGGCTGAGCGCCAGCTCCAGCTGCCGGCGCGCGTGACCGGCGCCGCGTGACTCCGCTTTGGGCGGCAGCCAGAGGCCGGCCTGCCACAGCAATTCCCGCCTGGTCAGGCCAAAGGCGTCGCAGCCGCCGACCCAGATGAGTGACTCGATCGCCGGCCGTTTGAGCGCCGGTGGTGCGCGGCGCACGAAGTCGCCGATGCCGTGGTAGGGGCCGCGCTGCTCCCGCTCGAGCACCGTGGCGGTTGCCGTCGCTTCGCTCCAGTGGCGCACGAACCCCAACCCGACGCGCAGCCCTCCCGCTTCCCGATTCCCGTTTCCCGGATTCTCGACCGTGCACCAGACATCGCTGATGTCGAGGTCCGGCAGCCAGATCTCGATGCCGTTGCGCTGCGCGTCGCGCGCGAGTGCGTCCACGGAGTAGAAGCCCATCGGCTGGTTGTTGAACAAGCCGACGTAGTACTCCACCGGGTGATAGTGGCGCAGCCAGGCGGACTGATAGGCGAGGAGCCCGAACGCCGCGGCGTGCGATTTGGGAAATCCGAACTCGCTGAAGGCCACGACCTGCGTGAAGACTTTCTGCGCGGTGGCCTCGGGCACGCCGCGCGCGATGGCGCCCGCTCGGAATTCCTCCCAGAAGCCGTCCATCAGCTCGCGCGAGCGGCGCCGGCTCATCGCGCGGCGCAGCGCTTCCGCCTGTCCCGAGGAGAAACCGGCGAGCGCCTGGCAGACCTGCAGCACCTGATCCTGATAGAGGATGACGCCGAGGGTTTCGCCGAGGCAGTCGCGCAGCAGCGGGTGGTCGACGGGCGGCTCGTACGGCCGGCCGGCGGCGTGGGCCCGGCGTTCTTCCTCGCGTCGCCGCACGTAGGGGTTCACGGCGCCGCCCACGATGGGTCCGGGTCGCACGATGGCGACTTCGATGGCGAGGTCGTTCAAGTTGCGCGGCCGGCTGCGCCGGATCATCTGGATCTGCGCGCGGCTCTCGATCTGGAAGAGTCCGATCGTGTCGCCGGCGCAGATGCGGTCGTAGATCGCCGCGTCGTCGAAGTCGATGCGCGAGAGATCGGGCGGCGTCCCCGTGCGGCGCGCGATCAGCTCGACGCATTCCTCCACGAGCGACAGCATGCCGAGCGCGAGGAAGTCGATCTTGATGAAGCGCGCGTCGTCGCAGGAGTCCTTGTCCCACTGGCAGACGACGCGGTCCGGCATGGCGGAATACTCGAGCGGCACGATCTCCACGAGCGGGCGGGAGGAGATGATCATGCCGCCGACGTGCTGGGAGACGTGGCGCGGCAGTCCCCGGATTTGCGCCGCCAACTCGCACAGATGTTTCCAGATCGGGGCGTCCTTCTTTTCCGCGAACCCTGGCAACTGATTCAGCTCGTCCGCCAGCTCGTCGGCCCGCCCGTCCGCCAGTTTTGCCACGAGCTCGATCTCGCCGAGGGGCAGATCGAGCGCCTTGCCGATCTCGCGCACCGCCGAGCGCAGGCGGTAGGTGGGAAAGGAGCAGACGAGCCCGACGTGCTCGGCGCCGTAGCGCGTGTAGACCCGGCGGATCAGCGCTTCGCGGATCTCGCGCGGGAAATCGAGATCGATGTCGGGCACCGACGCCAGCGTCTCGTTGAGGAAGCGCCCCAGAAAGAGCTTGTTGGTGATCGGATCGATGTGCGAGAGGCCGAGGAAGTAGCAGACGATGGAAGAGACGGAGGAGCCGCGGCCCCGGCCGGGGAGGAGATTGCCGGCGGCGCGGCGCGAGCCGCGGCGCACGTCGGCGCCTACCTCGCGCGCCAGCTCGAACAGATCGTTGTAGACGAGAAAAAAGCCGCTGAGGTGGTGATGCTCGATGAGCCCCAGCTCTTCCGCCAGCCGCCGCTCCGCGGCGGCACGGTACGGCGTGCCTGGAGGGTAGCGCTCCTCCAGCCGGGCGCGGCACAGCTCGGCGAGCGCCTGCGGCGCGGGAGCGCGGTCCGCTCCGTTGAAGTCGGGGAAGACGTAGCCGAGATCGTGCGTGATGGCGAAGGATTTGCAGCGCTCCGCGATGGCCTCCGTATTGGCGACAGCATCCGGACAGTCAGCGAACAGCATCGCGACTTCGTGAGGCGGACGCAGGTAAAACTCGCTGTTGGGAAGCCGCATCCGGTGCGAGCCGTCGAGGGTGGTGCGATGGCGGATGGCGACGAGGACGTCATGCAGCCGGTGCAGCTCCCGGATGTGGTAGTGCACGTCTCCCGTTGCCACGATGCCGAGCTGCACGCTCTCCGCGATGTTCATCAGCGCCCGGCTCAGCGCCAAATCGCCCCGGACCAGGTTACGCTGCACTTCGACGAAGAAGCGGTCCGGCCCGAACACGTCGCGGCAGCGCGCGGCGAGCGCGCGCGCGGCGGTGAGCCCGTCGCGCTCGAGCGTACGCGGCAGCAACCCGTCGCGCCGGCATCCCGACAGCACGATCAGTCCGTCGTGGCGTGCTTCGAGCGCCGCGAGCTCGAGCTCGGGGTCGTGGCGGTCGCGGTGCGGGCGGCCGAGGTGCGCCGCGGTGAGGAGCCGGCAGAGATTGGCGTAGCCCTGCGGCGTCTCGACGAGCAGCGTCAGGTGGCTGCCGCCCGAGAGCGTCACTTCGGCGCCGGTGATCGCCTGGAGGCCGAGCGATGTAGCGGCCTGCGCGAACGCCATCGAGCCGTACAGGCCGTCGTGATCGGTGAGGGCGACGGCGCGGTAGCCGAGGCTGTGCGCGTGCGCCGCGAGCACGTCGGGCAGGGAGGCGCCGTCGAGAAATGAAAATGCGGAATGGCAATGCAGCTCCACATAGGACGGCCCGGCGGCCGGACGGCCGGATGGCCGATCGATCATGGCTGCTGCATGAACCAAAGTCCTGTCCTCAAATCCTGAAAAACCACAACGCGCTTTCCTCCTTCAAGCAACAATTCCAGGTACGAGCGTGAAATCGGTTGACGCCACCACTCATCGTCGATTCGCCACGATTCGAGAATAGCTTCGACTCTTCCGACCGTCGGGCCGTCGGGCCGTCCGACCGTCATCGAGCCGGCTTCGTCCCACCCCACCGAGACGGTGCGCGGCTCGTTTACGGTTCGTAGTCGATCAGTGCGTAGCGGCGCTCGGGGAGGCGCGACCATGGTTGGACCTCGATCACGTGATACAGCGTGGTGCGCGTGAGTCGCGCGCGGATTTCGCGGGCGGCC
>JAUYMC010000249.1 GCA_030699545.1 Gemmatimonadales bacterium
CCCGCGCCGAGGCCGAGGCCGGCCCCGACGAGCGTCGCGGGGTTGAGCACCAGCGCCACCCGGCCGGTGCCGAGGATGGCCGCGCCGCTGATGTGCGGGAGCGGGTGGTCGCCCCGCCCCACCGGCCGCAGCACGACCTCCTGCTCCGCGACCAGCGCGTCCACGACGACCGCCAGGCGCCGCTCCCCAGCGCGCAGCAGCATGACGGCCAGGGGACCCGCCGCCGGCCGCTCGACCAGCGGCGGCAGGAGCCGCGCGAGGGCGACGAGCGGGACCGGAGCCTCGGCGGTGGCGATGACGTCGCGCCCCTCGGCGTGCTTGATGTCCTCGGGGCGGACGCGGACGAGGCGCTCGACGTGGGTCGTGGGGACCGCGACGATCTGGGGACCCACGGCCACGAGCAGCGCGCGGATAGTGGCGAGGGTGGGCGGGCACTCCACCGTGAACGTGGTGCCGCGACCCTGAACCCAGGCGACCTCCACGCTCCCGCGGATCCGGGCGACCGCCGCCCGCACGACGTCCAGCCCCACCCCGCGGCCGGAGATCGCCGTCACCTCGCCCCGCGTGGACAATCCGCCCCCGAACAGCGTGCGCGCGAGCTCGCGCTCATCGCCGGGTACCGGTAGCCCGCGCCGCTCGAGCGGGGCGCGGACGGCCGGGACGTCGAGTCCCGCGCCGTCGTCGGTTACCGTGACCGCGAGCCGGTCGCCGCGGAGCGCGGCCGTCACGGTCACCGTGCCCCGCCGCGGCTTGCCCATCCGCTCGCGTTCCGCCGGCGCCTCGATCCCGTGGTCCGCCGCGTTCCGGACGAGCTGCAGCAGGGCCTCGCGCAGGCCGTCCAGCACCGCGCGATCCGCTTCCACTTCTCCGCCGAGGACCACGATCTCCAGCTCCTTACCCGCAGTGATGGCGAGGTCGCGCACCACGCGCGGTAGCGCCTCACACGCTTCGGCGAAGGGACGCATGCGGAGCCGGCGCACCCGGTCGGCGACGTCGTCGGTCACCTGCGTGAGGGCTCGCGCGTCCGCCGCCGCACCGGCGGCCAGCCGGCCCGTCTCCTGGAGGACGTGGCGGAGGTTCTCCTCCATCCCGTTGACCGCCTGGATCAGCGCGGATGGCGCCGCCGACCGCTCGAGCGCCAGGCGGAGCCGCCGGCCGGTGCGGCTCCACTCCGTCGCCGAGCGCGCGGCCACGTCATGGAGCGCCTGCAGCTCCGCCGGACGACTCGCCACGCGGCTGCCGGCGATGAGCAGCTGGCCCGTGGCGGCGAGCAGCGCGTCGAGCTTCTCCCCCTCAATCCGCACCTGCCCGTCGCGCTGCTCGCGCGAGGTGGGTGGTTGTGGAGGGGAACCGCTCGGCGTGGGCTTCCGCCCCTTGCCGGGCTCCGGGCTCAGCCGGTCGCGCAGCGCGGCCAGGGGTGAGCCGGCGAGGTCCGCGCCGGCCTTCAGCCGCTTGCCCGCGTCGCCGAGGGCATCGGCGGCGGCGAAGAGCAAAGCGAATTCCTCCGGTCCGAGCGTCAGCTTCCCGTCGCGCGCTTGCGCCAGGAGCGTCTCCAGTGCGTGACACGCGTGTTCGACCGGTGGCACGCCGGCCGCGCGCGCCGCGCCCTTGAGGGTGTGCGCCACCCGGAAGACGGATTTCAGGCGCTCGGCGTTGGTGGGCTCCGCTTCGAGCGCCAGCAGGTCGGCGTTCATCGTACGGACCTGCTCGTCGAGCTCGCCGATGAAGGTGGCGAGCAGCCGCGCGGCCAGCTGATCCTTGTTCACCGATTCGCGCCCCGCGCCGGCGCGTGCCGGTTCCCGCCCACGAGCGCCAGCAGCTTCGTGCCCAAGGCGTTCAGGTCCTGCGCCGCCCGCTCGGCCTGTTTGGTCGAGGCGAGGTTCTGCTGCGTCGCCTCGTGGATACTGCCCATCGCCTGCCGCACCTGCGTCATGCCCACCGCCTGCTGCCCCGCCGAGGCGACGATCTGCGCCGCCGCCTGCGCCGTGGCGCCGACCAGGTCGGTCACCTGCTTCGTCGCCGCCGCCACCTGCTTGGTCCCCTGCTCGGTCGTCATCACCGCCGCGCTCGTCGCCCGCTGGATCTCTCCCAGGATGCGCCGCACCTCGACCGTCGCCTTCTTCGACTGCTCCGCCAGGCTCTTGACCTCGCCCGCCACCACCGCAAACCCGCGCCCCTGCTCGCCGGCCCGCGCCGCTTCGACGGCCGCGTTCAGCGCCAGGAGGTTCGTCTGCTCCGCGATGTCGTTGACCGCGGCGATGATCTCGCCGATCGCCTGCGCCTGCTCCGCCAGCGCGAGGATGCTCTCGGCCACCGACTCGACTTGCTCTTTCACGCCGGTCATCGCCGCGACCGACTCATCGAGCGCGTTGCGGCTGGCCCGCTCGATTTCCTTCGCGCGCTGCGTCGCCTGCTCGGCGGTCTGGGCCACTTCATCCACCGTGGCGACCGTCTCGGCCACCGCCGCCGACGACTCGCTCGCCCCCGAGGCCTGCTGCGTCGTCGCCGCCAAAATCTCCGCCGCGCTCGACGCCAGGACGCCCGTCGTTTCCTGGAGCGGGCCGCTCACGGCGCGGTTGAGGAAGGCGGCGGCGACGACGCCCACGACCAGCGCCGCCACGCACCCGATCACGAGCGCGCTCCGCCGCCGCGCCGCTTCGTCCCGCGCGGCCCGGATCGCGCCGTCGGTCCGCTGCTCGGCCCGCGCCACCCCGGCTACGATCGCGCTCTGCACGATCCGGCGCGCCGGAAAGACGCGCGCGGTCTGGAGTCGGAGGGCTTCGGCTTCCCGCCCCGCGCGCTGCGCCGCGATCGCCGCCCGCGCCGCCTCATCCCACTCCGCCAGCGCCGTCAGGGCCTCGGCCCACGCGGTGCGGTCTTCCGCGACGATCACCGAATCGCGCATTCGCTCGAGGAGCGCACGCGTCACGACCAGGGAGCTATCCCGCCGCCGCGCGTACTGCGCGTCCCCCGTCACGAAGAAGCGGAGAAACTGCACGGTGGCCTCGCGGGCTTCGGCCTCGGCGCCGAGCGCGGTGACGAGCGCGCTGCGTTCCTGGGCGAGCGCCCCCTCGTAGGCCGCGACCGAATCCCGCAGCGCCCCGATCCCTATCCAGGCGACGGCAACCACCAGGGCAAGCCCCAGCGCGAATCCCGCCGCAATTCGCCGACCCACGGTCCAGCGCATGGCGCGTCTCCTATCCGGTGACTTTCGCGGCTCGTTCCCGCTGGTTGCCGCCCACCAGCTGGAGCAGTTTCCCGCCCAGCGCATTCAGGTCCTGCGCCGCCCGTTCGGCCTGCTTGGTCGAGGCGAGGTTCTGCTGGGTCGCCTCGTGAATATTGCCCATGGCCTGGCGGACTTGCGTCATGCCCACCGCCTGCTGGCCTGCCGACGCCACGATCTGCGCCGCCGCCTGGGCGGCCTCGCCGACTGCGTCCGCCAGGGCGCGAATCGTCTCCCCCGCCTCCGTCACTTGCTTCGTCGTCGCCGTCACCTGTTTCGTCCCCTGCTCCGTCGTCATCACCGCCGCGCTCGTCGCCCGCTGGATCTCTCCCAGGATGCGCCGCACCTCGACCGTCGCTTTCTTCGACTGCTCGGCCAGACTCTTGACCTCGCCCGCGACCACGGCGAAGCCCCGGCCCTGCTCCCCGGCCCGCGCCGCCTCGACCGCCGCGTTGAGGGCCAGCAGGTTCGTCTGCTCGGCGATGTCGTTCACCGTCGCGATGATCTCGCCGATCGCCTGCGCCTGCTCGGCCAGGGCCAGGATGCTTTCGGCGATGGACTCCACCTGCTCCTTCACACCCGTCATCGCCGCGGTCGACTCCTCGACTGCCTTGCGCCCCGCCTTCCCGATCTCCGCCGCCCGCTGCGCCGAGTCGGCCACGGCCTTGGCCCGCTGGGCGGCCTGCTCGGCCGTCTGCGCCACCTCGTCCACCGTCGCCACGGTCTCCGTCACCGCTGCCGATGTCTCGCTCGCCCCCGAGGCCTGCTGCGTCGTCGCCGCCAAAATCTCCGCCGCGCTCGAGGCGAGGACCCCCGTCGTCTCCTGGAGGGGGCCGCTCACCGCGCGGTTCAAGAACACCGCTGCGAGCGTGCCCACCGCGAGCGCAAGGAGAGCTCCCAACAGGAGCACGATCTGCATTCGGGCCCCGGTCGCCTGCGCCGCGAGGATTTCGGCATCGGTCCCTTGCTCCGCCCGCTCGATGCCCCGCTGGATCGCGGCGCGCACCGCCTCGCGAGCCAACACGGCGCGCGTGTCCCGGATGCGCACCGCCTCGGCGGTGCGCCCCGCCCGTGCCGCCGCCATGGAGGCCCGTGACGCCGCGTCCCACTCCGAGACCGCGGTAAGAACGTCCGCCCAGATGGCACGACTCTCCGGAGTACGAGCGGAGTCGCGCAGCTGCTCGAGCAGCGCGCGACTCGAGGCGAGGGTACTGTCGCGGCTGCGCCGCTCCGCTTCGTTCGGTCGGACGAGGAATCCCACGTAGTCCAGGATGGCGCGCCGGAATTCGCCCTGCGCCGTGAGCGCCGGGACGAGCGTCCGCCGCTCCTGGTCCAGCGCGTCCGTATAGGCCCCCGACGCCCCCCGCAGCGCCACGACCCCGACGATCGCGACCACGACGACGAGGCTCAGACCCACCGCAAAACCCGCCGCGATCCGGCGACTCACCGTCCAGCGCATAGACGCCTCCTCACCCGTGGAGCTGCAACAGCTTGGTAGCCTCGAGCACGAGCACCGCCTCGGAAGTAACCCCGCGCAGGTACTCCCGCCGCGCCGCGACCCGTGCCGGCGGCTGCCGCACGTCGGACGCCGCGAGCGTCACCAGCTCCCGCGCCGCGTCGGCCAGGATCCCGAAGGCCGGCCGCTCCTCCCCCAACACGATCACCCGACTCAGGTCGTTGAGCGCCGTGACCGAGAGACCGAGCGCCGCGCGGAGGTCGAGGATCGTCAGTAGCTCCCCCCGCCACGCCGTCACCCCGAACACCGGGGGCTCGGCCCCGGGCAGGGGAGATAGGTCGGTCAACCGGAACACCGCCACCACGTAGCGCGACTCGACGGCATAGGTCTCGTTCGCCAACGTGAAGGTGAGCACCTCGAGCATGTCACCCGCCAGCGGCGCCGCCGCGGGCCGCGCCAGCGCGCGGGCCCGTTCTTCGAGTACCTCGCGCCGACTTTCCGGGGACATGTCCGTCGCTCCGGCCAGCGCTCGGCCTGCGGCCTCAACCCGCTGCCGGATCTCGGCCCAGTCCACCGGCCCACGCGGCGCTTTCGGACGAGCGGCCATCATGCGGCCGCCTCACTCAGGAGCCGCATCTGCACCCGCGCCATCTCCGCGAGCCGCCCCGCAGGCTCCCCGTCGGAGGCCGGGAGCAGTGCCTCTGGTGGCATGGCCGCCAGCAGCCGCTCGGCGTTGCGAAACGCGCGCCGCGCGCCATCCATCTCGCCCAGCCGCGCCAGCGCGCCGCCGAGCGCCAGGTGCGCCACGACGAGCCCCCGGTCCAGGTAGAGCGCACGCCGCGCCGCCGTTGCGGCGTCCGCGTATTGGCCGGCCTCCGCGAGCAGCACGGCGTGCAGGTACGTCAGCTCGGCCGAGGTGCGGTGTCGGTCCAGCGCGGCGGCGCAGGCCCGTCCCGCCCCGTCGAGATCTCCCCGGTTCGCGAGCGCGCGTACCAGCACGATCCACAGGAGCGGATCGCTGCCGTCGCGCCGCACCAATCGGCCCGCCACCCCGGCCGCGCGTTCGTAGTCCCGCTCGGCATACGCGCGGGCGGCATCCTCGGGATCGTCCGACGGTGCCGCCGCCACGACCACTCGCGCCGGCTCGCCCGCGGGCGGCACAACCGGCGGAGGCGATGGCTGCTCACGAAGCGCGAACGGGGGAGTGACAACGACCGGCGCGCTTGGCTGGACGGCGCCGCGACCCGGCCGGCGATAGGCGAGACCGGCGCCGGTGACCACCACGTCGCAGGGGACCAGATCCGACAGCGCCGGGTCGGACGCGCCGAGCAGGAGCCAGCCGTCGTCACTCAGGGAGTCCATCAGCCGGCGCGCCACGCGGGCGACCGTTTCCACATCGAAATAGATCAGGACGTTGCGGCAGAGGATCAGGTCCATCCCCCAGATGCCGGTCGGGAGGGAGGGGTAGGTGTCCTCGGCGAGGTTCAGGTAGCGGAACTCGACCGCGTCGCGGAGGGCGGGCGCCAGAGCGAACCGGTCGTCCACTGGCTCGAAGTAGGTTCGCACGACGTCGTCCGGCACGCCGCGCAGCGACCAGCGGGTGTAGCGGGCCCGGTGAGCCTGGGCGAGCGCCACACGCGACAGATCGGTGGCCACGATGTGCGCGGCTCCCTCGAGCCCCTGCTCGCGCAACACGATCGCCAGCGTGTAGGGCTCTTCCCCCGTCGCGCAGCCGGCGCTCCACACGCGCAGCGGGTGGTCGCGCGGCCGGTGCGAGAACAGAGCCGGAATGACTTGGTTCCGGATCACGGCGAACTGCTGGGGCTCGCGGAAGAAATACGTCTCGCCCACCGTAATTTCGGCGACGAGGTCGTCCAGCAGAGCCGGCTCGGCGTCGAGGCGGGCGAGATAGACCTCCGGCGCGCGCGTCTTGGCGCGGTGCGTCGCCCGGACGAGCGCGGCTTCGAAGGCGGACCGGCGCGCCTCACTGAACACGAGACCGGTCCGCTGACGCACGAGCGCCGCCGCAGCTTCGCCGATCCCCATCACGGAGCCTTCCGCCGGGCGGCGCCCGCCACGTCCAGCTGCCCGCCTTCCTCCAGAGACAGGAACCGCTCGAGATCATGGATCACGATGAGCCCGTCCGGGAGTTTCGCGATGCCCGCGACGTACTCGACCCCCGGCACGACGCGAGCCGCAGATTCGATCGCTGCTTCCTCCACCGCGACCAGGTCGAGGGCGCGATCCACCCGGAGCGCCACGACTCTGCCGCCAGCTTGCGCGATAAGGAGGTGCTGCTCGGGCGAAACCGGAGCCGGCGGGAGGCCGAAGCGCTGCCGAATGTCGAGTACGGGAACGACGGCGCCGCGGACGTTGATCACGCCTTCGACGATCGGCGGCGCCTTGGGCAGCGGGGCGATCGCCACCGCGCGCACGACCTCGCGCAACAAGCGAGCGGGTAGCGCGAAGCGGCTACGGTCGACGTCGAAGGTGAGAAGTTGTTGCGTAAAAGAAGTCGCGGCTCCCATCGGGGTTGCGAAGACGTCCGCACTCTCGCCCTATGAACCCAGGCACCGGCGGCCCGGACGGCGCACGCCGGTAGCCCGACTGTTAACCCACGAACGCCCTTCGTGCAAGGCTGTTTGACCGGCCCAACGGACTTAAAAGACGATCGCGAGCCCGATCCGTCCCACGCTCTGCTGGATCGGGACCTCGACCTCGCCGCTGCCATCATTCGCTTCGCGCGTGATGCGCTGAAAGTCGTAATTCCCCATCACGCGCAGGCGGCCGCGCAGCGCGTCCACGCCGAGCCCCAGCCCCAGCTCGATCGCGCCCAGGGGGGACGACTTCCCGCCTCCCGAAAACTTGGCGCCGAACAGCAAGCCGCCGCGCAGATTCATGTGCACGCCCGGACCGAGCAGATAGGACAGGCTCGCGCCGGCCGTCACCGCCCCGACCGACTGCGCCTCGAACTCCGGCTCCACCTTGCGACTGGTGAACCCCAGCTCGGCGCTGACCGGCCCCGTGAGGTAATAGCGCAGCCGCAGATCGAGCTGCGTCGCATCGAACTCCTGCGTCGCCGTGCCGTCGGTCGTCGGCTTGTAGGTGATCCTGGCCACGGTCGCCTCGGCGCCGAGTTTCTTG
>JAUYMC010000254.1 GCA_030699545.1 Gemmatimonadales bacterium
GCCGCGCCACGCCGCCGCGCACCGCTTGCTGCCAGCGATAGCCGCGCTCGGCCACGCGCCGCGCGCGCGGCAGCCACGGCCGGCGGCTGCGCAGCCAGCGCATTTTGGTGCCGTCGGGCTCGGCGCCGAACTTCGCCTTGAAGTCGCCGCGCCCCATCAGGTCGAAGCTCTCGCACCCCAGCTCGAGCGCGCGCTGCATCGCCGCCCACGTCATCAGCTCCGTCGGGCGATACCACCGGTAGTGCTCCCGATGCGCCCACATCCAGAGCAGCAGCTCCTTGTTGGCGACGAAAAACATGCCCGTCGCGATGTTGACGCGGCCGCCGGGGAGGTACACCGAGAGCGCCAGCAGATTGCCCGCGCCTTGCAGCCGGCGAAACACTTCGCGCACGCGGTCCTTGCCGAACGGGACCGTGAAGCCGCCCCGCGCGTACACTTCCCGCACCTGGTCGTAATGCTCGTCCACGAACCGCTCGTCCGTCTCGACCCGGACGGTGAGGCCCAGCCGCTCGGCACGCTTCACGTTGCGGCGGGCGCTGTCTTTGAGCTGCTGCCGCGTGCGCGTGGCGTCGCCGGGAAAGAGCGGCGCGCGATAGGTGTAGACCGGCTCGCCGCTGAACCCCGCGGCCTGCATCGCGGCGGCCTCGAGCCCCGGGTGCATCAGCTCCACATGGTCCACGCCGTGCTCGCGCTCGAGGTAGGGCACGAGGGCGGCGGCGAACGCGCTGGTGGAGAAGCGCGCGGGATCGAACGCCGGGCCGAGACTCACCGTCTGCCACCCGGGGAGGGGCGAACCGAACAGCCGCCACCGGCCGACGGTGCGCAGCAGCCCCGGCAGGCAGCCGACGACGCCGGCGCCGTTCTCGAGGATCAGAAACAGCGGCCGGCCGCAGCCCGTCGCCGCGAGGGCGTCGATCCAGGGTTTGGTGTGGGGCAGGCGATGGTTGGGAAAGCCCCGGACGATCTCGTCCCAGCGGGCCAACTCCTCCTGGGTCGCCTCCCGGATGCGCAGCGGGCCGCTCATCGTTGCGTGCGCTCCTTGGCGAGCAGTCGGCGGGCTTCCGCCATTTCCGGGAGCGGCGGGAAGTGGCGTCGCCCCACGACGACGGAGCCGATGATCCAGAGGGTACGTCCGATAATCGCGAGGTCGCGCTTGAGCGATGCCTGGCGGATGTACACGAGGTCGAGCGCCAGCTTGGTATTCAGGATCTTGGTGACGTAGCCCAGCTCGGGGTCGCGTCCCAACAGCGCGTCGCCGCGGGTGAACTGGTACAGGCTGCCGGGACTCGCCAGGCCGGGCCGCACGGTGAGGGTGCGGTAGTGCGTGGCGCGATAGTGGTCCTTCACGATCGCCGGGTCTTCGGGCCGCGGGCCGACGATGGCCATATCGCCGCGCAGCACGTTGAAGAGCTGCGGCAGCTCGTCGATTTTGGTGCGCCGCAGGAACTGCCCGAACTTGAAGACGCGCGCGTCCCGGGCGGCGGTGATGCGCGCGCCCGGCTCGCCGCGCGGCGCCTGCCGCATCGTGCGCAGCTTGAACATGGTGAACGGCTTGCCGCGATAGCCCACGCGGCGCGCGCGGTAGAACACCGGGCCCGGATCGGTGAGCTTGATGCCGATCGCGGCGAGCCCAAGCAGGGGAGCGGAGACGACGAGCGCCGCACCGGCGCACGCGATGTCAAACAGGCGTTTCGCCAGCATGGAGCGTCCGTCGCACGGTCATGAACACCTCGGCGGCATCGAGGCATTGCTGGTTTCCCCATGCGCGCGCGCGGTGCCGCAGCGCGTCGAGCGAGCGTGGGTGGGGGTAGATGCGCAGCTCACTGGTGTAGCACGCCATCGCCGCGAGCTTGATCTCGAGCGTCGTCGAGATGTCCACCCAGGTATCGGCGGTAAACGTGCGCGGAAACGCCCACTCCGTGCTGCTGGCGGTGTCGAAGGCGTAGACCGCGCGCACGAAGCAGGCGGTGGGGCGGGTGGCGACGAGCGCGGCCTGGAACAGCAGGTGATGATCGCGATTGATGTCGCCGCCGTACTGGCAGTACACGACCGACGGCTGGACGTCTTTGACGATCTGATCGAGCGGCGTGATGATCTCCGTCAGCGGCATCGTGTCGAGCCGCTGATCGGGGAAGTCGAGGGTGCGCACGTCGCGCACGCCGAGCGTCGTGGCGGCGCGGCGGATGTGCTCCGCCTGGCCGACGCCCTGCTGGCCGTAGCGCAGCGATTCGCCCTCGCACACGATCACCGACGTGACCTCGTCACCGGCGCGGGCGTGGATGGCGACGGTGCCGCCGCAGCCGAGCAGCTCGTCGTCGGGATGGGCGGCGATGACGAGGACGCGTTTACTCATGGTTCGCGCCCTGGATGGCCGCGCCCGATGCGCTCTCCCACCGGAGCCCCGTCCAGTCCTGATCGCTCAGCGCGCGGCCGCTGAGCCGGGTGCCGTTGCCGTCGTCGACCGCGAGCAGGATCACGCCCGTCCCGTTCGCGCAGGCCACGAGCTGTCCGCAGGCGGCCTCCACGGGGCTGACCACCGGGCCGACGACGTCGCCGGGCTGCGCGTCGAGCCGCAGGGCCGGCGCGAGCGCGGCCGCCCAGATCCACCACTGCCGGCCGTCGAGCGTGCTGAACGCGCCGGGGTAGGGGTGGGTGAGGCCGCGGATGAAGTCGTAGACCACGCGCGCGTCGGACTCCCAGGCGATGCGGCCGTCGGCGGGG
>JAUYMC010000255.1 GCA_030699545.1 Gemmatimonadales bacterium
GCCGCGCCACCCGCCAGCGCATCGGCCATCGCGCCGGTCTTGTCGAACCCCGTCGCGATGACGGTGATGCGCACTTCGCCGTGCATCGCCGGATCGTTGACGGCGCCGAAAATGATCTCGGCCTCGTCACCCGCGGCGTCGTGAATCGCTTCGCTGATCTGCGTCACTTCGCCCAGGGTGAGATCCTCGCCGCCGGTGATATTGATGAGCACACCCGTCGCGCCGGCGATGGAGATGTTGTCGAGCAACGGACTCGAGATCGCCTGCTGCGCCGCTTCCATCGCGCGATTCTCGCCGCGCCCCTGCCCCGTCCCCATCAGTGCCGCGCCGCCGTTCTGCATGACCGTGCGCACGTCCGCGAAATCTACATTGACCAGGCCCGTGACACAGATGAGGGAGGAGATGCCCTGCGTCGCGTGCAGCAACACCTCGTCCGCCTTCTTCAGCGCATCCTGGAACGGAATGCCCTTCCCCACCACGGCCAGCAGCCGCTCATTGGGAACGACGATCATCGTGTCCACATGCTTGCGCATCTCGGCAATGCCCATCTCCGCCTGCCGCATACGCTTCCGCCCCTCGAACAGGAACGGCTTGGTGCAGATCCCGATGGTCAGGGCGCCCAGGTCGCGGGCCACCTGCGCAATAATCGGCGCAGCACCCGTGCCAGTGCCGCCGCCCATGCCGCAGGTGACGAAAATGAGGTCCGCACCCTGGAGCGAGTGCAGCACCTCGTCCCGGTTCTCCTCGATGGCCTGGCGCCCGATTTCCGGCCGCGCCCCTGCGCCGAGGCCGCGCGTCAACTTCTTGCCGATCTGGACTTTGACGTCGGCCTTGTTGTTGAGCAGCGCCTGGGCATCGGTGTTCACCGAAATGAACTCGACGCCGCCCACGTGCTCGTCGATCATCCGGTTGAGGGCGTTGCCGCCGCCCCCCCCCACACCGACGACCTTCATCCGTGCGTTCTGCGTGACGGTTTCTTCGAGTTCGAAGATCATGGTTTTCCCCTAGGGCCCGGGATGAGAAAGGTCTAAAAGAAGTCCTGCAGCCAGCGTTTCACCGGTCCGAACAGCCGGTCGAGCCGCGCGCCGCCGAGCAGCACGCCGGGCGCAGCCCCTCCCGCGGCTTTGCGCGCCGCGTACAGCACCAACCCCACCGGCACCGCATAGCGCGGCGCCTGCACACTGTCGGTCAGCCCCGAGATGCCGAGCTCAGGCTGGCCGGCGCGCACCGGCACGGCGAACGCCTCGCGCGCCAGCTCCACCATGCCCGGCAGGTGCGCCGTGCCGCCGGTCAGCACGACGCCGGCCGGCAGCCGCCCGCCGCCGTACCCTGCGCGGTCGAATTCCCGCGCCACGAGATCGAAGATCTCGTCCACGCGCTGGTGGATGATGTGCGCCACCAGCTCGCGCGACGCCTGCCGCGCGCCCTGCCCCGGCGTGGACGGCAGGCTCACCATCTCTCCCGCGTCGACGAGCGGCGTGTACGCCGCGCCATGCCGCTCTTTCAATCGTTCGGCGTCGGCCTGGGTCACGCCCAATCCCTGGACGAGGTCGCTCGTCACGTGCGCGCCGGCGTACTTGAGCGAGGCGAGGTGGCGGATCTTCCCTTCGTGGAAGACCGCGACGCCGGTCGAGCTGCCGCCCACTTCCACGAGCGCCACGCCGAGCTCCTTCTCGTCGTCGGTCAGCACGGCGTACGACGCCGCCAGCGGCTCGAGCACCAGGTCGGCGACCCGATACCCGGCACGCTGTACGCTCTTGCGGAGGTTCTGTGCCGCCGTTGCCTGGACCGTGACGAGGTACATCTCGACTTCGAGCCGCGTCCCCGTCATCCCGACCGGATCGGAAATGCCGCGCTGCTGATCGACGATGTATTCCTGCGGGATGTCGTGCAGCAGCTCGTGATCGCGGCCCAGCGAGACCGCGCGGGCGACTTCGTTGACGCGCGCTACGTCCTGCGCGTTGATCTCCTCGCCGCTCACGGCCACGATCCCGGAGCTGCCGCGCGCCGAGACGTGCTCGCCAGCGATGCCGCAGGTGACGTCCGAGACGCGCACCCCCGCCATCCGCTCGGCGTCCTTGAGGGCGGCGGCGACGGAGCGGGTGGTCTCGTCGATGTCGCGCACCATGCCGCGACGCACGCCGGTGTTCTTGGCGAGGCCGACGCCGAGGATCTTGGCGATGGGCGCGCGCGGCAGATCGCCTACGATTTCGGCGATCACGGCGCAGGTCTTGGTGCTCCCCAGATCGAGGCCGGCGACAAGACGCCCACCGCTGCCCGCGCGCCGATCTGTGGCGGCCATCAGGCGCTCCGCGCTCCCGACCGGCGCCGGACCACGATCTGGCCGGCGTACCGGGCATCGAGCTCGGCGTACGGCCGCGCTTTCGCGGCCAGATCTCTCGCCACCAGGGCCACCGCTTGCACCACCTCCGGCCCGGCATCGTGCGCCAGCAGCACGCGATGGGGACCACATTCCAGGAGCACGTCTCCGCGCTCGCGGTTCAACCGCCGCGCGGCATCCACCACCTGAAACAACGCCGGATCGAACGCCTGAATCCGGGCCAGCACGCCGACGACGCCACCACTGTCGGCGCTCTGCACGAGCGGCAGATCGAGTCCCGCGCGCTCGAACGTGAGCGGATTGCCCTCGGCATCCACCACCGTCAGCGCGCCGCGCGCGGACGCGACGAGCGCCACCGGCTCCACTTCCCGCACGATCACCTTTAACGCCGCCGGCGGCCGCCGCACGACGCGCGCGTCGGCGACGCCGTTCAGCCCGCGCAGGCGATCACCGAGAATCTCGGTGTCGTCGAACACGCTGGCCGCCGGGGACAGCCGCAGCGCGGCGATCACCGCTTCCGGATCGAGGTGGCGCACGCCGACCAGCTCCACCTGCCGCACCCGGAAAAACGCCAGCCGCCGCAACACCGCCGGCGCCACCGACCACAACACCATCACCGCGAGCAGCCCGCCGCCCCACCACAAGACGCGCCGCGATGCGCGTGGCACCTTCGGCAAACGCGGGAGCCGGAGACGCCACTTCATTATGCCGCTCCCCGCTCCGTCGAAACTCCTGCTCCCGGCTCCCCGCGCCCCGCTCCCAGCAGTTGCAGCAGCTCCGGCCCCACCCGCGTCACGTCCCCGGCGCCGAGGGTGAAGACGACGTCACCCGGCCGGATCACGCGGGCGACGTGCGCCGTCAGGCGGTCACGATCGCGGACGGCCACGGTGGCCGCGCCCGCGCGCACCGCGCCGCGGACTACGAGGTGATGCGTCACGCCCGCCATCGGCTGCTCGCGCGCGCCATAGATCGGCGCCACCACCACGACGTCGGCGGCCGCCAGCGCTCGGCCCAGCGCTTCCCCATGCAGCTCGGTCCGCGAGTACAGATGCGGCTGAAACACCGCCATCACCCGCCGCCCGGGAAACGCCTGCCGCGCGGCCGAGAGCGTCGCCGCGACTTCCGTCGGGTGATGCGCATAGTCGTCCACCACTGTGACCCCCGCGACCTCACCCAGCCGCTCGAACCGCCGTCCCACGCCGGTGAATCGCCCGAGTGCGGCGGCGGCGCGCTCGACATCGGCCCCCAGCGCATGCACCACGGCGATCGCCGCGGCGGCATTCCGCACGTTGTGCAACCCCGGCACCGCGAGATCCAATGTCACCGGACGGGCCTTGGGCAGCTCCACCGTCGCCCGCGATCCACCGGGAAACCGCTCGACGTTGGCAATCCGCACGTCG
>JAUYMC010000265.1 GCA_030699545.1 Gemmatimonadales bacterium
GCGGTGGCGCGGGCGCGCACCATTCCGGACGCCGAGCTGCCGCGTCTGCCGCGGGCGCCGCGCCCGCCGCGCGACTCCGGCTGGGACGCGCGGGTCGAGCGCCTCAAGGCGGCGCGCACTCGGGTCGCCGCGACGCTGGGGCTCGACCCCGGGGTGCTGTGCGGCCGGACGACACTGGAAACGATCGCGCAGGCGCAGCCGCGCGATCGTGCCGAGCTCGCGCGGACGGGGGCGCTGCGGAAGTGGCAGGAAGCGGTGCTGGGGGACGCGCTGCTCGAAGCGCTGCGCTAGAGTCCCAGCATCGCGCGCACCTTGGGATCGATGCGCTCCGGCGTCCAGTAGGGCTCCCACACGATCTCGATGTCCACGTCTTTCACGCCCGCGATCGCGCGCACGACCTTGTAGGCGTCGTTGGTGATCATCGGGCCGGCGGGACATCCGGGCGACGTCAGCGTCATGTCGATGTGCACGGCGCCGTCGTCCACGTCGACGTCGTACACGAGCCCCAAGTCGATGATGTTCAGATCGAGCTCGGGATCTTTCACCTGGCGCAGGGCCTGGCGGATCGTTTCGGCTTGCGGTGCGGGTGCGGCAGTCGTCACGTCGATTGCGTCCTCCTCGAAGCGAACCTAGCGGGGCGCGGTGCCGCGCACCAGACAATGCCGCCGCGCCGCAATCCAGGCATAGATCCGCCGCGCCAGCGCCGGCACGCCCGGAACGCGAAACAGCCCCGCGACCCAGCGTTTGCCGGGGAGCATCCGGAGCAGCGGCGCGGCCGCGTCGGCGCCGGCGTAGACCCGGCCGTCCGGCAGCACGAGATGCAGCGCCGCGGCGAGCGCGGGCAGCGCGATGCCGAACGCGGCCACCCGCCCGTCCTGGAACGCGATGTAGCGGAGGTTTCGTTCCCGGTCCCAGCGCTGGAGCCAGCCCACCGCGCGGCGGCAGATGCCGCATTCGCCGTCATAAATGACGGTGGGATGCTCAGGACGCATCCGCCGCGCGCGCGGCCGCGTCGGCCACCCGCCCGCGCACTTCCTTGAGCACGGTGAACGAGTTGCGCGCTCGGGGCGCGAACGCGCGGTTGGTCAGCAACAGCACAAAGAGGCCGCGATCGGGATCGATCCAGAGCGACGTCCCCGTCCACCCGGTGTGGCCGTAGCTGCGGGGGCCGAACCGCGTGCCCGCGCTCGAGACCGATTCTCCCGTGGGCACCGCCTCCCAGCCGAGGGTGCGGGCGCTCGCGCCGCGACGCGCCGGCACCGCGCTGCGCGTGAACGCGCGCACGGTCTGGGGCTGCAGGAGCGGTTCCCCTTCCGCCAGCATCAGCTGCGCGAGACGGGCAACCGCCGGGCCGGTGCCGAACAACCCCGCGTGCCCGGCGACGCCGCCGAGCCTCGCGGCACCGGGGTCGTTCACCACGCCCGCAATCGCGTGGCCGCGCCACAGCCCCGTGGGGGCGATCCGGCCCGCCCGCTCGAGCCGTTTGGCCGGCCGGAACATCATCTGCGGCTCGAGGCCGAGCGGCGCCAGGATTTCACGCCGGGTGAATTCGTCGAGCGGCACTCCAGCCGCGCGACGCACGACCTCGCCCAGCAGGATGGCGTTGACGTCGGAGTACACCATGCCCGAGCCTGGGGCGCGCAGCGGCGTAGTCGCGAACACCATCCGCAGCGCGGCCGCCGAATCGGGCGCATCGCGTAACGGCAGCGTGGCGCGCAGGCCGGAGGTGTGCGTGAGCAGATGCCGTACGGTGATCGCCGCAGTCCCCGCGCCGTCGAACTCCGGGATGTAGCGGGCGACCGGAGCGTCGAGATCCACCGCGCGCCGCTCCACCAGCATCATCACAGCGGTGGTGGTGGCGAGCACCTTGGTGAGCGACGCCAAATCCCAGATCGTGCTGTCGAGGCTGACGGCGGGGCTGGCCGCGCTCCACGTCAGGCGGCCATACCCGGCGGCGAACAGGATGGTGTCGCGGCGGCCCACGACCAGGACCGCGCCCGGATAGGCGCCGCGCGCGATGCCGTCCTGCACGATGGGATCGAAGGTCGCCGGGGCGAAGGCGACCGCTTGCAGCAGCAGGACCGCGATCAGCGCAGACTGCCCGGCGACAACTGGTACAGCAACAGCGCCGTCCGCACGTCCCGGTCGGACAGATCCCGCACCTTGGCGGTCGGGAACATGATGTCGGTCGAGTCGCCCGAATGGTCGAGGCCGAGGAGGTGGCCGACCTCGTGCAGCGCCACGACGCGCACGTCGTCGGACTCCATGGGACGCCCTTTGGGATCGAACGTGGCCAGCGTGATGACGGCCGACTGGACATGGCCGTTCTGATCCCACGTGAGATCGGTCTGGCCGGTGCGCTCGATTTCGAACTGGATGCGCCAGCGGACCACGACCTCCGCCGTCGTGGAATCGGCCGTGAAGTCGAACCGCACAGGGACGCCGGCCGCAGTCCACTGCGCGAAGGCGCGGCGCATCGCGTCGAGGAACTGCGGCTGGAAGTTGGCCGCGTAGGTCGGCGCAAACCAGACGCGGACGGGCGTCATGCTGCGGTTGTCCCAGCGGCGCAACATCGAGTCTTCGCTCGCCGATACCATGTCGTTGAGATACGTCGAGCCGGCGCTGTTTCGAATCCGTCGGCGGGTTTCCGACCGGGCCAGCATGTCGATGTAGCTGGGCTGGTCGTGGTACGGCGCGGCGGGCAGGGCTCCCCCCGCCGTCGCCTGCGTGCTGGGTAAAACCGGCGCCGTGCCGGCCGGCTGCGCCGGGATGGTGGTGTCAGGGACGACGACGATCCCGACGGGCTCTTCCCCAGCCCCCGCCGGTCGCGGATCGGGCCGGAAGATGTCCCAGAGTATGAAGAGGACGATCAACACCGCGGCCGCGGCGATCATGCCGGTGAGGCGACGCTCGACCATACGCGCAATATGCCGGATTGCGGCATCGAGCCGCTAGCTTTGGCGTCACCCCGTCTCTATGATTGTGGCCCGCTTATGCTTGGACCCTAGGTGATCGCGTTACCCGCGAGGTCGCTCATCCGCTACCGCGGCTGGGTCATTGCGGCGTGGGCGGCCCTCGCGCTGCTGTTCGCGCCGAAGGCCACGCACGTCCAACGGGTCCTTGCCGTCCGCGGCACCGCGATTCACGAAACGGAATCCGCCCGCGCGACCGAGCTCATCAAGGCGGCCTTCCCCAACCCCATCGCGGAGTACGTCGCGATCGTCGTGCGCGGGCCGGTGAGCTACCGGCATCCGCGCTTCCGCGCCGTGCTCGATTCGCTCTCCGCCGTCCTCCGCCGCCAGCCCTACGTCACGCAGGTGATTTCCGTACGGACGATCGGCGAGTCCACCTTCGTGAGCCGGGACCTCCGGACGACGTTCCTCATCGCCGCCCTGAGCCCCAGCAGCAGCAACGACGAGCTGAGCCGCACCGTCGTCCCCGCGTTGCGCGGCATCGTGCGCGAGACGCTCGGCCGCCTGCCGCTGAGCGGCGGGTTCGACGTGAAGATCACCGGCAATCCCGCCCTCGATCACGACGTCCGCACCATCAGCACGGAGGATACGCGCCGCAGCGAACGACGGGCGGTGCCGCTGACGCTGGTCGTGCTGGTGCTCGCGTTCGGCGCGCTCGTGGCCGCGTCGCTGCCCATCATCGTGGGCGTGCTCGCCATCACCATCGCCCTGGGGATCGTGGCGGTCGCGGCGCAGTTCCAGACGATGTCGGTGTTCGTGCTCAACATCACGACCATGGTGGGGCTGGGCGTCGGCATCGACTATTCGCTGCTCATCGTGACGCGCTTCCGAGAAGAGCTGAATCGCGGGCTGTCACCGACCGACGCCGCGATCCGGACGATCCACACCGCGGGCTCGGCGGTCGTGACCTCGGGGCTGACGGTGGTCGTCGGGTTCGGCGCGCTGATCCTGACGCCGCTCACGGAGACGCGATCGGTGGGGGTGGGCGGGCTGATCGTCGTCGCGGTCGCCGTGCTGCTGGCGACGACCTTCCTGCCGGCGGCGCTCGCGATTCTGGGACGCAACATCGACCGTCCCAAGTGGCTGGCGCGGCCGCTCGCGCACATCCACGCGCCCACGGGGTGGGAGCGGTGGGCGCGCTCCCTCGGCCACCGTCCCTGGCGCGCGATCCTGGGCGGCGGCCTTGCCGTCGCTGTGCTCACCTATCCGCTCACGCAGATCCGCATCGGTCTGCCCGCGACCAACTGGTTCCCGCCCCAGGCGGAGTCCGGGCAGGGCCTCGCCGCGCTCCGCGAGATGGGCGCGGGCGGCGTGATCCAGCCGCTGCGGGTCGTGGTGCAGCTCCCCGAGGGCCAGTCGGTGCTCACCGGCCGGCGTCTGCCGGGCCTCAAGGCGCTGAGCGACTCGATGCGGCGCGATCCGCGGGTGCGCGAGGTGCGCGGCGTGGCGACGCTGCGACCCGGCATGTCGTCCCTGCAGCTCGCGATGTTCTACAGCGACGCGCAGAGCGTCCGCGACCGCTATCCGGAATTCTTCGACGCCTACCTCAGCGCCGACCGGCGCACCACGCTGCTCGACGTCATCGCCACCGACACCGTGTCGCTGACGGGCATGATGGATCTTACGCGGCGGTTGCGCGCCGTGATCGCGGGCGAACTGCGCGGTCTGCAGGATGCGGACGTCCTGGTGGGGGGGTTCGCCGCCTCGAGCGTCGATCTCCAGGACGATCTACTGGGCCGGTTTCCGGGGATCGTCGCGATGATCCTCGGCGTGACCGCGCTCATGCTGTTCATCGCGTTCCGGTCGCTGCTCGTGCCGCTCAAAGCGGTCGTACTGAACTGCATCTCCGTCGGCGCGGCGTTCGGCCTCACCGTCTTCGTCTTCCAGCACGGCTACGGCGGGGCGCTGTTCGGCCTGGAAGGGCCGACCCAGGCGATTTTCGTCGTCGTTCCGGTCCTCGTCTTCGCGACCGTGTTCGGATTGTCGATGGACTACGAAGTGTTCCTGTTGACGCGGGTGAAGGAAGTCTTCGACAAGACGGGGCGTAACGATCACGCGACCATGGAAGGACTCTCCGCCACCGCCTCCACGATCACGTTCGCCGCGCTGATCATGATCATCGTGTTCGGCAGCTTTGCCTTCACCCGCGTGCTGGCGGTGCAGTTCATCGGGTTCGGCCTGGCGGTGGCGGTGCTGCTCGACGCCACGCTGATCCGCATGGTGCTCGTGCCGGCGATCATGCACATCGCGGGGCGCTGGAATTGGTGGCCCGGCGTGCGCGCGCCGAAACACGAGACGACGGCCGACCCCCCCCCGGCGGAGCTGACCTAGCCTAGGGTCCCGGCGGCGTCTCGAGCATCCGGAGCTTGTCACCCCACAAATCCCAGTGCCAGGCGGGCACCCGAATGCCCGTGCGCGGATCCTTGAGCGGCTTGTACTGCAGCCAGGCCGGATGGAGAGCGAGCGCTTCCCCGAAGCGCAGCAGCAGCACGCGGTCGGCGCTGACGACGTGCGCCATGGGCTGGCCGTGGATGCGGTGGCGGTGAAACCAAACGCCGCCGTCGAGGGCGAAGATCATGCCCTCGCGGCGGCGCGCGAACTCCCGGTAGGGCGGAAGCGCTAGGTGCAGGTAATGCGTCCCTCGACCGTCGCGGGAGCGACCGGCGATGCCGCGCCGTTGAACAGCGCGCACCGGCGGGGCGTCTGGGCATGGACCGCCTCGGCGGACCACCCCTGCGGCGTCCCTTCGACGACGGTGATCGTCACCCCACTCGACGACCGGAAGTTGTTCAACGCCATCAAGCTCGTGGTGTAGCTGGTGGAGTCGTAGAAATACGCCTCCTCCGCCGTCGCCAGGTTCTTGAGGTCGGTTTTCATCTGGGCGACGTACGCCTTCTGCTTCGTGTTGACGAACTTCGGGATGGCAATACCGGCCAGGATCCCGACGATCACCACCACGATGAGCAGCTCGATCAGCGTGAAACCCCGCGACTTCAATGACATGTACCCCTCCAGGCGCCTGAGATGGGGCGACCCCATTGTGGGTAATAGACCCCATTCACGCAAGAGGCGTGCTTAACTCTTCGCTTCGGCCCAATGCCTTCCAGCGCCTAAACTTACGACCAACGGGACGCGTAATTGGGTCACGCCTTCCATCTCGCGTTTTACAAGAGCTGCGGCGGCCTCGTGCTCAGCCTGCGGGACCTCAAAAACGAGCTCATCGTGGACCTGGAGGACCATTTTCGCCCCCATCCCAGCGGCCGCGAGCGCGGCGTGAATCCGAATCATGGCGATCTTGATCAGGTCCGCGGCCGAGCCCTGGAGCGGCGAATTGGTGGCCGTGCGCTCGCCGAACGCGCGGATGTTGAAGTTCTTGTCCCGCAACTCGGTGATGTAGCGGCGGCGGCCGAACAGCGTTTCGACGAAACCGCGCTGGCGCGCCTCGTCGACGGTCCGGTCGAGCCACGCGCGCACGCCGGAAAAGCGCTCGAAGTAGTGTTTGATGAATTCTTTCGCATTGTCGAGCGAGATGGCGAGCTGCCGCGACAGCGCGAGCGCCCCCTGGCCGTAGATCGTGGCGAAGTTGATGGTCTTGGCGCGCGCCCGCATCTCCGCCGTCACCTCGGGCTCCGCGTCGCCGAAGATCACCGCCGCCGTCTGGCGGTGAATGTCGCCGCCGCGCTCGAACGCTCCGACAAAGGCGGGATCGCCCGAGAGATGGGCGAGGAGACGCAGCTCGATCTGCGAGTAATCGGCGGTCATCAGCAGCTGCCCGGGCGGGGCGACGAAGGCCCGCCGGATCTCGCCGCCGCGCTTGGTGCGGATGGGGATGTTCTGGAGGTTCGGGTCCGACGAGGACAACCGTCCCGTCGAGGCGCCGGCCTGATTGAAGCTGGTGTGCACGCGCCCGGTGACGGGATTGATGAAGCCGGGCAGCGCATCGACGTACGTCGATTTCAGCTTGATCAGCTCCCGGAACTCGATCATCAGCCGCGGCACTTCGTGCCCCATCGCGGCGAGCTGCTCGAGCACTTCGAAATCGGTCGACGCGCCCGTCTTGGTGCGCTTCTGCACCGGCAGTTTGAGCTTCTCGAAGAGGACGGTGCGGAGCTGCTGCGTCGAATTGATGTTGAATTCGCCGCCCGCCGCCCGATAGATGTCGTGCTCCAGCAGGGCCAGCTCCTTGGCAAAGCCGCGCGACATCGCCCCCAGCAGCTCGCGGTCGACGAGGATGCCCGTCGTCTCCATACTCACGAGCACGGGCACGAGGGGCAGCTCGATCTCCTCGAGCAGCCGTACCAGGTGATGATCCTCGAGCTCGGGACGGAACACCGCCTCGAGCCGCAAGACGGTCCGCGCGTATGCCGACATCAGGCGGCCCACGTCGCCCGGCGGCAGCTCGGCGAGCGGCCGCTCCGACTTGCCCTTCCCCACCAGCTGCTCGACGGACGGCAGCTCGATCGCGAGCCGCTCGCGGGCGAGATCGTCGAGGGCGTGGGACCGGCGCCCGGGGTCGAGCACGAAGCTGGCCAGCATTGAATCGTACGCGACGCCGTCCAGTCCCTGCCCGCCCAGCGTGCGCCACACCGACTTGATATCGTGGCCGGCTTTGGGGACGGCCGGATCCGCAAGCAGGCCGCGCAACGGCGCCATCCGCGCGTCGTCCAGCGGCGGCAGGTTCGCCGGCGGGCGCTCCGTCACGAGCTCGTCCGTGGGGGGGCGATGCCCGAGCGGCACATACCACGACCGTTCCGGACTGACCGCGATCGACAGGCCGACGAGCGCGCGGTCGGCGTGCAGGGCCACCAGGCGCGCGCCGCGGGCTTCGGCCACGATCGCGGCGAGCGCAGCCGGATCGGACACGACCATCGCATCCGGCAACGGCGCCGCGACCACCGGCCTGGGGAGGACGGCGTCGCCTCCCCCCCCCGGCGCCGACGCGCTTTCGGCCGCCGTCGGCGCGACCGCCGCGAGTTTGGGGATCAGGGTCCGGAATTCCAGCTCGGCGAACAAGGCGGTGAGCGACGGAACGTCGGGTCGCTGCACGCGCAGCGCGTCGAGGTCGAGGGTGACCGGCACGTCGCGATGCAGCGTCACGAGCTGGCGCGAGAGCCGCGCCAGGTCGCCATGCTGCAACAGGGCTTCGCGCGGACGCTTGCCCGGGATGGCGGCGGCGCGCGCCAGAATCGCATCGAGGTCGCCGTAGGTCTGGATGAGATCGACGGCCGTCTTGCCGCCGATGCCCTTCACCCCCGGGACATTGTCCGAGGTGTCGCCGACGAGCGCCAGATAATCGACGACCCGCGCCGGCGGCACGCCGAGCCGCTCGGCCGCGTTCGACTCATCGACCCAATGCTCCTCGATGCCCGCGGCGCCGCCGCGTCCCGGATTCAGCAACGCGATGCCGGGTGCCACCAGCTGGTAGAAGTCCTTGTCGCCCGACACGATGACGGCTTCCAGCCCGCGGCCCGTTGCCTCGGTCGCGAGCGTCGCGATGACGTCGTCCGCCTCGTAGCCGTCGACCGCCAGGATGGGGACGCGGAAGCCGGCAAGAATCTGGCCGATGCGCTCGAGCGAGCGGTCGAAGTCCTGCTGCAGCTCCTCGTCGAGCTTCTCGCGGGTCGCCTTGTACTCGGCGTACTCGCGCTGCCGGAACGAGACGCCGCGGTCGTGGATCCAGCCGAGGTAGGGCGGTTGGTACTTCTCGTGCAGACGCAGCAGGAAGTTGGTGACGCCCCAGGCGGCGGAGGTGTTCTCGCCGCGGCGCGTCGTGAGGGGGCGAGCGATCATCGCGAAGAAGGCGCGGTAGATCAGCGCATAGCCATCGACGAGGAAGAGCCGCTCAGCCATGGCGAAAGAATAACCCCGCCCGTTGCGGCTCGGGCGGGGTGATCCGCGGCGGGGTTGGAGAACGCGTCAGACGCGCATGACGTTGGCGGCGTGCAGCCCCTTGTCGCCCTGCTTCACTTCGAATTCCACGACTTGGCCCTCGGCGAGCGTCTTGAAGCCGTCCATCTGAATCGCGGAGAAATGGACGAACACGTCTTCGCCGCCATCCTGCTCAATGAAGCCGTACCCCTTGGCGTCATTGAACCACTTCACCTTTCCCTTGATCACGATCCGCCTCCTGCGAGGTCAAACGCGGGGCGCCGACGCGCCTGCCCGGCCCTGGTGTCGGGCGCGATAGAAATGACCGGGCCTCGCGGAGGCTGTCAAGCGCGCTAGGGCGTGGCCGCTGTGGGGATGGTGTCGGCGTCTGCGGCATACATCGCCCGATACAACTCGCGATTGCGCAACACGCTGCGCACGTAGCCCCGGGTCTCCGGATAGGAGATGAGCTCGATGAACCGGTCGGGATCGGCGGCATCGGGCTGACGCAGCCAGCGCCTGACGGGCGTGCCGCCGGCGTTGTAAGCGGCAATGGCGGCCTCCCGCGGAAGGCGTCGCAGCAGGTTCGCGAGGTGCGCCGCGCCCAGATGGAGATTCAAGTCGGGCACCGTGATCCACTCGGGACGGAATGTGACGTCGAGACCGCGCGCGGTCAGGGCCGCCGTGCCGGGCATGAGCTGCGCCAGGCCGCGCGCGCCGGCCGGCGAGAGCGCTTCGACATCGAACACACTCTCCTGCCGCACGATCGCCGCGAGCAGCAGGCGATCGACCCCGAACTCGTCCGCCTCCGCTTCCACCGCGGCGCGGTTCGGCCAGGGGAAGATCGCGCGCAGCACGCGCGCCGCGCCCGGCGCCTGCAACGCCGCCTGCCAGCCGAGGCGGACGGCGGCCGCGCCATAGCCGCGCACGCTCAGCCCTTCGCTCCAGCCGAGCAGCGCGTCGAGATCGCGCGGCGGCCGCGACAGCAGCAAACGGATTTCCGCCTGCGCGGCGGTGTCGAGTCCCGCCAGCAACAAGGTGTCGAGCCGCGCGAGCCCGGCGACCACCGCCTCGGGGACCGGCGTCGCTTCCGGCGCCGCGATCACCATAGCCGGCAAGCCGGCCCGCTGGCGCGCGCGCGTGCCGTAGTAGCCGATCGAGTCGGAGCGAGCGAGCGCGGTCCAGATCTCGCGTGCCTCCGCGGTGTCGCCCCGCGCCGCCGCCAGGCGGCCAAGCCAGAACCGCGCCGCCGGCTGCTGCGCCCCCCCCGCGGCGATCTCGGCGCGGTAGTGCGCGGCCGCGCTGTCGAGCTGGCCGTTCCGTTCCGCCCGCGCCGCGAGCCGGAACCGCGCGAGCGATGCGCGTCCGTCCGCCGGGTAGCGCTCGACCAGCGTCGTGAACCAGCGCGCGGCGCCGGGCCAATCGCCGCGGTCGTCGAGCAGATCCCCAAGCAGATAGAGCGCGGCGGGTGCGCCGGAGTCGCCCGGGTACGCCGACGCAAAGCCGGAGAGTGCGCCGACCGCCGTCGCATCCCCCAAACGGAACAGCACGCGGGCGCGGCGATACAGCGCCAGCGAGCGCACGGTCGAATCGCGCGCGGCCGCCTGGTACGCGCGCGCCGCGTCGCGCCAGCGGCCCCCGGCGGCCAGGAGCTCCGCGTACAGCATGAGCGTCGTCGTACTCGAGTCGCCGGCCCGGAGCGCCCGCTCCACGTGCACGCGGGCGTCGGCCGTGGACCCGCGCCGGTTCATCGCGCGGCCGAGCGCGACGCGCTCGGCGGGCGTGCGCGGC
>JAUYMC010000270.1 GCA_030699545.1 Gemmatimonadales bacterium
CCATCTCGCAGCTCTCCCGGCAATTCAAGCGCGTCCAGATCTCCTCGATCGCCAACACCCACCGGGCGACGGAAGAGTTCGGCCACAAGTATTACTTCCAGGTGGTGCCGAACACGCGGATGGAGACGAGGGCCGTCGCCATCGCCGCCGCCAAGCAGCCCTGGAAGCGCTGGGTCACGGTGGGGCTCGACTACGAGTGGGGTCACACCGGGGTCGAGGCGTTCATGCAGAAGATGAAGGAGCTCCGGCCCGACGTGGAGATCGTCAAGCAGTACTGGCCGAAGCTCGGCGAGACCGACTACAACAGCTTCGTCACGGCCATCATCGCCGACAAGCCCGACGCGATCATGGCCGTGGTCTTCGGCCCGAACCTCATCAACTTCACCCGCCAGGCGCGCGGCCTCGGACTCTACGAGCGCGTGAAGAGCGTGGTGAGCCTCTACTCGGTCGACGTGCTGAAGCCGCTCGCCGCGGAGACGCCCGTCGGCCAGCTCGGCTGGGCCCGCGCCCCGTTCTTCGCGCTGTCCGGACCCGCGTTCGACACGTTCTTCAAGCAGTACCGGGGCAAGTACAACGACATCCCCGACGACTGGGCGATCATGGGCTACGACGCGATCATGCTGCTCCGCGCCGGGGTCCAGAAGGCCAGCTCCCTCGACCCTGACAAGGTCGCCGATGCGTTGAGCGGCCTGACCGTCGAGAGCCTCCGCGGCCGCATCACCATCCGCAAGGCCGATCACATGGGCTCCGTGCCGGTGTTCGTCGGGACGACGGCCGCCTCGTCGGAGTATCCGTTCCGCGTCCTGCGCGACGTGATCCGCGTCCCCGGCGACCAGGTCTGGCTCGCCGAATCCGAGCTCAAGAAACGGTAGTGGTGTTCGTCGACATCGGTGACACGTCGGGACAGAGCGCGCCGGCTCTGCGGAGCGTCGTTCTGGAGTACGCGGCGTGCGGGGAGCATCGGTCCGAAGTGCGACGGCGGCCGGGAGCGCCGTCTGGCGAGCCGTGTCGCCGGGCGAAGCGCAGGGCGTGACGAGGGCGCCGCAACGGGTCGTCCGCCCTCGCGCCACCCCTTCGGGGATGGGGGCCGCGCGAGGAGCGCCCGAGCGAGCTTTGGCTTACAGGCGAGCCATTCTCGGCGCGACGGGCGCCGGCGCACCCTGGACCTGCGCGCCACCGCAACGGCTGCCGACCGCGCCGCGTGACCCGGTGAGCCCGCGATCGTGTCGCTAGAGACGCTGGCGATCCAGGCCGCCGTCGGCCTGGTCAATGCGATGCTGCTGTTCCTCGTCGCCTCCGGGCTGTCCCTGATCTTCGGCGTGAGCCGGATCATCAACTTCGCGCACGGCTCGTTCTACATGCTGGGCGCCTACGGCGTGTTCGCCATGACGCAGCTGGCTCCCGGGCGGCCGGGGTGGCTGCTGCTCGCCGTCGGGGTCGCCGCCCTCGGGGTGGCGGCCGCCGGCACGCTGGTCGAGACGACGTTCCTGCGGCGCGTGTACGCGAGCGAGGAACTGTTCCAGCTCCTCGCCACGTTCGCCGTCGTGCTGGCCGTGAGCGACGCCGTGAAGATCGTGTGGGGGTCGCAGAACAAGAGCCTGCCGCTGCCCCCGTTCTACCGGCAAACGACCACCATTTTCGGCCAGCCGTTCCCCGTCTACTACTTCCTGGTCCTCCTTCTTGCCGGCGTCGTCATGGTCGGTCTGTGGTTCCTCGTGTACCGCACGGGGTGGGGGATCCGGGTTCGCGCGTGCACCGACGACCGGGACATGGCAAACGCGATCGGCATCAACCAGCGGCGGTTCACGACGACGGTCTTCCTCCTGGGCTCCGGCCTCGCCGGCCTCGGGGGCGTCTGCGCCGCGATCATGGGGACCATCACGCCGATCATGGACTCCGACATGCTGGTGGAGGCCTTCGTGGTGGTCGTCGTGGGCGGGCTCGGGAGCCTCCTCGGCTCCTTCGTCGCGGCGCTCGTCGTGGGCGAGCTGAAGGCGATCGCCATCCTCTTCTTCCCGCGCAGCTCGATGGTGATCGCGTTCCTCCTCATGGCGGTCATCCTGATCGTGAAACCGTCGGGCCTGTTCGGCGCGGCGGAAGAATGAGTGCGGCGGCGGAAGGCGCGCTCTCCGGCGCCCGATTTGCGCGTCAGTGGATCCGCCCGGCGGTCGTCGTGCCGGCCATCGCCACCGTCGCAGCGATCGTCGTCCTGCCGGCGGTCCTCTCCCTCTATCAGCTCTACCTCGGCGCCGAGGTGCTGATCTTCGGCCTCGCCGCCACCAGCCTGAACCTGCTCGTCGGCTACGCCGGCATGGTGAGCTTCGGGCACGCCGCCTACTTCGGCGCGGCGAGCTACCTGGCGGCGCTCGTCATGAAGCACGCCGGCGTGTCCATGTGGTGGGCGCTCTTCTGCGCACCGCTCGGCTCCGCCGCGCTCGCCGCGCTCTTCGGCCTGTTCTGCGTGCGCCTGAGCCGCATCTACTTCGCCATGCTGACGCTCGCCTTCGCGCAGCTCACGTACACGATCGTGTTCCAGTGGTACGACGTGACGGGCGGGGACACGGGGCTCCTCGGCGTGCTCCCGGCCGACGCGGTCGCCGAGCCGCAGGCCTACTTCCGCTTCACGGTCGCCGTCGTCGCCGTGTGCATCGCGGTGCTGTACGTGATCGTCCGATCGCCGTTCGGCATGACCCTGCGCTCGATCCAGCAGAACCGGGCGCGCGTGGAGCTGCTCGGGATCAACCCCTACCACTACCAGCTCGCGGCGTTCGTCATCGCCGGCTTCTTCGCCGGCGTGGCGGGCGCGCTGTATGCGTTCGAGAAGGGCGCGGTGTTCCCCGACTATCTGTCGATCGGCCACTCGCTGAAGTTCATCCTCATGACGCTGCTCGGCGGGTT
>JAUYMC010000276.1 GCA_030699545.1 Gemmatimonadales bacterium
GCAGCAGCAGCAACAGCAGCGGGCGCGCGAACGTCACGTCTCGAGCTCCGCGGCGAGTGCGCGGGCGCGCCGCGCGAGAGCCGCGACGTCGGCCCCATACGCCGTGGCGAACGCCACATGGTCGAGGCCGTGCAGCACTTCGCGCACCTCGCGCACCGGCGCATCCGGCCGGTCCCGCTCGAGCACGTCGAGACATTCCGCCGTGCTCAGCGCGGCGTGCGCCGTGGGCACCGCGCGCGCGATCGCGGCGCGGAGGCGATGCGTCGCGCGCGCGGCCACGGCCTTGGGCTCCTCGGCGACGAGCCAGCGCGCATCGGGGACCTCGTGATCCGGTGTGACCGCCGGCGCAGGCTCGATCGCGCGGGGGGACCGGCGCCGCCAGGCGACGAGCCCCACCAACGAGCCGACGGCCACGACCAGCGCGGTCGCCGGCGGCCACCAGCGGCGCCGCTCGAGCCGGAACGGCGTCAGCGAAGGCTGCGGCGCCGGATCGGCAATGCTGTCGGGGATCACGCTCGCGACCGTGATGAACGCCGCGCCGCCGGGCAGTGAATCGGCGGCCCCATCCGGTCCCAGGCGCCACACCGGCGGCATCGGCAGGGTGATGGTGCCCGGCGACCAGGCCACGACGGCATACCGCAGCCGCCACCCACCGGCGGTGGCGAGCACGACGGGGTCGGCGAGCGCCTCGGCCATGGCGGCGCTGCCGGCTTCCAGCTTGTTCGCCCGCACGCGCCATCCCGGCGGCGCGGCGATCGTGCGTTCGAGCACGATGGTATCGCCGACGGTCGGGCGCCGCGGCGCGACCGCCCATCCACCGGAGGCCTGGAGCAACAGCGCGCCCCACACGACGGGCATCATCGGCTGAGCCGCCGCGCCCGCTCGGCGAACGCGCGCCGCAACGGAACGCCGTAGGGGACGGTCGTCAGGAGCGCGACGCGATCGACGCCCGCCTGGCCGAGCTTGCGGGTGCGCTCCTGCTGCAACCGTTCCGCCGCCACGCGGATCCGGGTGCGCGTCGCCTGGTGACTCGTGTCCACCAGCACGCGCGTGCCGGTCTCGGCGTCTTCGACTTCGACCCATCCGGCGTCGGGGAGATCGTATTCGCGCGGGTCGTCGACGGTGATCGCCACGACTTCGTGGCGGGCGGCGAGCTGGCCGAGCGGCTCTTCCCACGATTCGGCGCGGAAGTCGGACAGCACGACGACGATGGCGCGGTGGCGGAGCAGCTTGGCGGCGTAGCGCAGCGCCCCGGCGAGGTTGGTGCCGCGGCCCTTCGGCGTGAACGCGACGAGGTCGCGAATCACCCGCAGCGCGTGGGCCCGGCCTTTGGCGGGGCGGACGACGAACTCCGGCGTGTCGGCGAAGAGCAGCGCGCCGACGCGGTCGTTGTGGCGGGCCGCGGCGAGCGCGAGCACGGCGGCCACTTCGACGGCGAGCCCCGCCTTGGTGTAGGGGCGGCCGAAGTGCAGCGACCCCGACTGATCCACGATCAGCAGCAGAGTCAGCTCGCGCTCTTCCATATACGTCTTGACGAACGGATGGCCCATCCGGGCGGAGACGTTCCAGTCGATGGCGCGGAAGTCATCGCCCTGCTGATAGGCGCGCACTTCGGCGAACTCGATGCCCTGCCCGCGGAACACCGAGCGGTACTCGCCCGTGAACAGCGTGTTCACGAGCGTCCGCGTCCGCAGCTCGATGCCCTTGACCTGCTTGAGGACGTCCCGCGTGATCACGGCACGCCCACGGCCTCCAGGATGCGGCCGATCACCTGATCGGCATCGACGTCCTCCGCCTCGGCTTCGAACGTGAGCAGCACGCGATGACGCAGCACGTCGAACGCCATCGCCTTCACGTCTTCGGGCACGACGTAGGCGCGGCCGCGCAGGTAGGCATGGGCGCGCGCCGCCTGCGCGAGGTAGATGGACGCGCGGGGCGAGGCGCCGAAGGCGATCAGGGCCTTCAGCTCGGGGAGACCGACGGCCTGGGGCTCGCGCGTCGCGCGCACCGTGTCCACGATGTAGTCCACCACCTTCTGATCCATGAACAGCTCGGCAATGGCGCTGCGGGCCGCGAGGATGTCGTCGGCTTCCGCGACGCGCTGCACTTCGATCGGCCGGCCCGACGCCATGCGGCCGACCACTTCCTTCTCGGCGTCGCGCGAGGGATAGCTCACGCGGACTTTCAGCATGAAGCGGTCGAGCTGCGCCTCCGGCAGCGGGTAGGTGCCCTCATGCTCGATCGGGTTTTGCGTGGCGAGCACGAGGAACGGCTCGCCCAGGAAGAACGTCTCCCCGCCGATCGTGACCTGTTTTTCCTGCATCGCCTCGAGCAGCGCCGACTGGACCTTCGCGGGCGCGCGGTTGATCTCGTCGGCGAGGACCAGATTGGCGAAGAGCGGACCCTTTTTGGGATAGAACTCCTGCGAGCGCTGATCGAACACCATCGTGCCGATGACGTCGGCCGGCAGCAGGTCGGGCGTGAACTGGATGCGCGAGAAGCTGACCCGCAGGCACTCCGCGACGGTCTTCACCGCGAGCGTCTTGGCGAGCCCCGGGACGCCTTCCAGCAGGATATGGCCGCCGGTGAGCAACCCGATGAGCAGCCGCTCCACCATCACGTCCTGGCCGACCACGCGCTTGGCGACTTCGCGCGTGATGCTTTGCGTGAGCGCCGCGTCGCTCGTCTTCGTCGCACGGACCGTCATCGCAGGGATGCTTCCGCCGCCCGCTTCACCGTCGGCTCCTTATCACGGGAATAGAGCTCCAGCAGGGCCTTCGCTTCCGGCCGATCGAGGCGCGCCAGCCCTTCGATCGCGGCGGCCCGCACGTAGGGGGTACGGCGCGGCCGCCCGCCGGGTTCCGCGAAGCGCGCCAGGACCTCGAGCGCCTCCGTGGCGCCGAGCTGGCCGATGGCCCGCAGCAGTGCAGCCAATACCCCTTCATCCGCTTCCTGCTCCAGCCGCCGCACCAGCACGGTCGTGGCGCCGGCGTCGCCGGCCGCGGCAATCGCCCGCGCGGCCGCGGTGCGCACCAGCACCGATTCATCCTTGAGCGCGGGCATGGCCGGGCGGGAGATCTCGCGTCCGCCGACCTCCGCCAGGCCGAGCAAGGCGGCCTCGCGCACCCGCTCGTCCGCGTGGTGTGCCAGCCCGATCAGCAGCGGCGTCGCCTCCGAACCCCCGGCGAGCCCGAGGAATTCCGCCGCGGCGGCGGCGACCTCCGGCACTTTGCTGTCCGTGCGGCCTTTGAGCAGCTCGACCGCGCGCTCCCCCGCCACCCGCATCGCGGCGCGATACGCCTCGCGCAGCTCCGCCGGCGCATGCAGATACGCGTCGACGACGGGGCCGGCGGTCACCGCGGCGAGCGCCCCCACGGCCTGCACGAGATGGGCGCGCTCCGCCGGCGGCACGCGCGGCTCGCCGAGGCGCGCCACCATCCGCTCGACCACCGGCTCCTCCGCGAGCGCGCCCGCGACGTCGCCGATGGCGTTCTGGACATCGGCATCCTCGATCTTGGCGAGCGAGCGGTCGAGTCCGGCCACGACTTCGGCAATCGCGCCGATGTCGCGCAGCGCCAGCAAGTCCGGCGTCAGCTTGCGCAGCTGCTCGAGGACTGCGTGCTGCTCATCGGCGCCGGCGGCGGTCTGCAGCGCCGTGATGGCCCGCCGCGCCTCGACGTCGGGCGGCAACACGTCGGGTC